>CAISKJ010000612.1 GCA_903885885.1 uncultured delta proteobacterium | reverse complement strand
GGACAGAACAGCGATAGTCGACAGGGGCTGGCTGAAGGTCTTCAGTCGCAAGCCCCTGCTCGCGCCTTTCATTTACAAGTCGATCCATCCGCTCGTCGGCATCGAGCTTGGCGTAAGCGGCTTCGTCGAAATAGAGCTCCGCGAGGCGAAACATCACGTCAGGCGTGCGTTCTTGATCCTCCGGATACACCTCCAAGAAGCGCTCGAAAACCTGGATTGCGTGACGACGTGCTTCTGCTTCAGCCGTTCGTTCGGCTTGAATCTGGCGATCGAAGGAGTGTCGAATCCGATCGAGTTGGCGATCGTGCTCGCGGGAAAGCAATCCGTTGACGCTGCCTCTGAAGCCGCGGCCACGTTCCAGGAAGCCGTTAACCTCGGCCTCAAGCGTTCGCAGGGCGTCGAGTTGGGCGCCGGTTGGATCGCGACGCGGTTGGACTGCTTGGTCCGGCGGACCGGATCCGAGAGCACCCAGTACCTGATCGCCGCCCGCCGAGGCCGAACGCGGCGCTGTTGCGACGTCGGAGGCAGATCCACTCGAGAGCATGGATGCATCAGCGTAGACTGACGCGTCGGTTGAGGCCGAGACTCCGGTAGAGAGCGCGGCGTCGGAGGAGATCTGAGAGCTATCGGAGATGGGCTGCGCGTGCGCGGACGGACGAAAAACGGCCGCCAACACGAGAAGCATGAAGCCCATTCGCCAGCGATACACAGTGCTCATGGTACCTGTCCCTGGCCGTTCGCACTGCCTGCGGGTGCCTGGGGCGCTTGAGGAGCGTTCGTTCTGTTTGTATCGGATGCAGACGAGGCGGGCGTGCCGGAGGGTGTCGTTACCGCGCCTGAAGTCGAAGCGTCGGGCGTTGTAGATGCCTCCGACGGCTGAGGCGCTGGCGCTCCGCGAGAGTTGAGTTGCTGCGAATCCTCTCTTGCGGCGCCCTCGGTCACCTCGGAAAACTCATCATTCACTTGCTGCAATTCACGGTTCTGCTCTTCCGCGAGAAAACGAGCACGATTGTTGTGCTCTTCCCTCTGCTCCCATGCAACATCGACCAGGCCGAGATCCGCGCGCATCACGATCTGGTAGAGTTGCACCTGAACGCTTCGGAATTGCCCGAGGATGAGGTTGCCCACTACCGTGGACGCCTCGGACTCAAGCGCCGAGAGACGGTCGCGATACCCTGCGACTCGCCCCTCTTCGTCGTGGACGCGCGAAGTAATGGCCAGAACCCGCTGGTCTACGAGCTGGTTGATGCGCGCGTCCGCCGTGTCGATCTGACCGTCAACACGGTCGAGTCGGTCGAGCAACGTAGTTGCTTCGGACGAAAGGCGACCCGAGGCACGCACGGCGGCCGCCTCGCGCTGCACGAGATCACGCAGTTGGGTGCGCATCTCGAGGTCGTGCGCGTACCGTGGGTCGCCCACGCCGATCTGTTCTCGCCCCTGCGCAATCTGACGGCGCAGGGTAGTAATGCGATCTCGATACTGCTGGATCGCTTGCCGCTGCCGCTGCAGTTCTTGTGTGAGCTGTGCACGGTCGAGGTTTCCGCCCTGGTGCGAAGGGTCGCCGAGGTAGCGTTCGATCGCTACAACCATGGCCTCGAGGGCATCGACTCTCTGTTGGTTTCGTTGAAGATTCTGAGAGTAATCTTGAAACTCGTTCGAAACCTGGCGCTCACGGCGACGGATCGCGTCTCCATCGGTGGGGAGGCGCGCGATCTGGGTTGCGATCGCGCGCCTCTGCGAGATAACTCCTTGCAGTTCGACGTTCGACGGATCTGCGAGCGTATCGAGCGAGCTAGCAAGGCGGTCACGCACCTGCGTCGAGCGATTCATGACCTCGAACACTGCTTCACGCGAGCGCCGGAGGTCGTCGAAGACGTGTGCGCGCGAAGGTGCGTTAAGCGCCGCGTTGAGACGGTCGATCGTTTCTGTCGCCTCCCGTACGTAGGTACGGCACACGTTCAGGTCAGATACTACCTGGAGGCTATCATCGAGCGTCCCTTCGTGCCTAACCCATGCAAGAGCTGCTGCCGGGATGAAGCTCGACGCGTCGAAGACTTGGAGATTGGAACGTACCAGCTCCTGGAAGTACTGCTCAGGGTTGTGACCGGTACGTACGTTCATCTCCTGAACTTGCTGATAAATTGGTCCGAATTGAGTCCTGACCTCTTGGAAGACCTGTTGCGCTCGGTCGAAGCGGCCGGTACGCAGGAGGAGGTTGCCCCAGAGGATTTTCCCTTCGGGTACGAGCGGTGAGTCGGGCGATGAAATCGCCAGGATCTCAAGCGCCCTCTCGGCGCGCACAGCATCGCCTGACTTGATGAACGCCCAAGCCTGCTCGAAGAGAGCCCTGTCGAAGAAGGGCGAGCTTCGCTGTACTTGCTGGTACGCCTCCACCGCTGCGTCGTAGTTCTGCCGCTCGATCTCCAAACGGCCTACCGCGAGAGCAGCAAGGTCGAGAACCTGCTGTTGATCGGCGCCCTCAGCTTGCAGTTGGAGTACCCGTCGGAACGCTTCGATTGCCTCCGGATAGTGCTGCTGAACAGTGAGGATTGCGCCCAGGAAATACCTTGCTTGCGGGTATACATCAGCCCGAGGACTGATTGACTCAAATGCTTGTCGAGCGCCTTCGTAGTCGGGAGTGGTTCGAAGAAAGAGGTATTTCCCACGTACGTAGGCGGTACGAGACTCTACCTCGGAGGAAGGGATCTGCCCCAAGCGCTGGAAGTACTGGTCTACACCGGTATAGTCGTTCAGGCGAATTGCGATCTCGATAAGCCTGCCGAGCGCTCGCTGAACGAAGGGACGGAAGATTGGATCGGTGGCGTGGTCGAGTACCTGACGGAATCGCGTCCGTGCACCATAGCGATCGCCGGCGAGGTAGAGCGAATCTCCCAGCAGGTAGAGCCCTTGCGGATAGGCGGGAGTGTTCGCGTAGTTCTCAGCGATGTCTGTGAACAGGATCGCCGCGTGCGAGTAGTCTCGGAGGCGATATTGGAGTTCGGCGTCGGCGAATCGCTCTTCTACACCTGGCCCACGGCGTGTAGCTGCTGTGCCGGGCGAAGGAAGGCCTTGCTCCAACCTCTGAACCTGAGATTCGATTCGTGAGACTTCTCCGCCGGTTGACGCGAGATCCTGCGCATTCGCCCACTCTCCCCAGAGAGAGAGTGTGAGGTAAGCGACGGCGCACCTCTTCGTACTACGCCAGCTCATGGATTGCTGCTCCCCGTCGACGGGGTTCCCGCGCTCGAGGGCGCGGCGTTCTCGCTTGCGCCATCAGCGTTGCTCGTTGACTCGCCCTCGGCATCTTGCAGGTCGCGGATCGACACCACGCGCTGGACGTATCTGATCGCCGGACGGTTCTCAGGCGGCTCTAGCGGACCGCCTCGCTCATAGCCCACGACGCGGATTTGAATCGCCTTGCCCTCGGGCACCGAGAAACTCTGGGTCGATCGCACGCGGAATCGGTATCCCTTCATGTAGGGAAGTCCGGCGCCGAGGTACTCGAGGTTTACGCCGAGCGTGTGATCGCCGGCCCCAACCTGCCCTGAATACACGCGGAACTCATGTTGGTCGGCGAGTCCGCCGGAGTCGTCGTCTCGTGTGAGGATCGGCGCTCCGTCGAGCGAGTAGACGACGTGAACGAGGCGGTACGTGCCGCTCATCTCGTTTTGATGAACGACCTGAGCACGGGACCCGCCCACGACGTTGCCGAGTACAGATTCTGCCAGTAGCGAGAGTCTGGCCTTGGACCGGAAGATTTCTTCCTTCAGTTCGTTGATGCGCTGTTCGAGGTCGCGCAAGCGAACGATGTACTGCTCACCGGAAAGGGTGCCACCGTCCTCGAAGGGGATCGGAGCGACGGGGGGCGTCGCCGCGGCAGATACGCCTGTCGGCGGCGAGGGTGTTGCGCCGCCATCGGCGCTCGACGTTTCGGTGGGCACCTGCTGAGCCACACCGGTCGCCGTTGCGAGGGCCGCCGCAAGCACCAGTACCGTGAACCGCCAACGCATGATCATCTTCCCTTCCTCACCGACTGTACGCGCCCGAAACACGGGTATCGAAGCACAGTTCTACATTCACCGGACTTGCATACCGCGTGGAGGCATCTGGGTGTCCTCACCGTCGGCTCGCTGGCGCCGCGGCTGCCGGGGCGGCACCGGTTGTTGCGGCAGTGTCGGCGCGCTGCAACATCTGTTGTGCCTCGGGAATGGTCATGACGGCCTGCGTGTAACGAATTGCGGGGCGCTCTTCGATGGCTGCTGTTGCACCGCCGCGCTCGTAACCGACGACCGTGAGTCGGAGCGCACGGCCTTCGGGGACCGTGAAGTTCTGCACCGACCGCGCGCGGAACGTGTACCCGCGGATGTAGGAGAAGATCCCGTAGCCGTTACCCTGGTATTCGAGGCTCACGGTCAGGGTGTGTTCGCCCTGCGCCACCCGACCGTTGTAGACCGCGAAGTTGGTGAGGTCGGCGAGCGATCCGTTGTCATCGGTGCGCGTGGCTACGGCCGCTCCGTCGAGGGAGTACGACGCACGGACCAGGCGGAAGGTGGACCCCATCTCGTTCTGGTGGTCGATGATCAACTGGGCGCCGCCACCCGACTGATCGAGGACCATCGAAGTGATCTCGCGCAGCCTCGCGTGCGATGCGGTGATGTCGTTCGAGAGCCCCGTCATCTCCCGATCGATGTCTCGGAGCACGATGATTGTCGGGCTTGGACGCGCTGCGGGAGCAGGAGCTCCGACTACGAGCGGCGTAGGCTGCGCGGCGGCGAGAGGAGCGGTGGCCGACGGCGCGGTTTGCGCCTGCGCGACCGCCGCCCACGTGGCGAGGAACGCAGTCGTCGCGATGCTCGCCGTTGTCTTTGCCATGGGTCGCATACCTCTCACAGGGGCAGTCTACCGTTGCGGTGCGCAGAGGGGGATAGTTTTGCGGGCATGCGATGCAGTCCGCGAAAGCAATAGCGCGGGTTTATACCAGTCGCCCCCGCAGGGTCAACGCGCGCCTGCGTCCACCCGCGCCTCCTCCCCGAGCCGCTCGCGAAGTTGGCCCCGGGAGAGGTACGATCGTTGGACCCGACGCGTCGAGCGTGCGTAGAATGCGGCTCGATCGCCAGTGCGACCGCGAAGCGGCGCCCGGCGGCGGGAGACCCTTGCGCGTCGCGGTGCGTCTCATGTCGACGACGCCGTCGAGAATGCCATCACGAAGGTGATCGAGTTGAGCAGCGAACGGCAGAAGGAAGTCGCCGACGAAGAGCTCCTCGAACGCTTCCGTGGAGGTGATTCTCGCGCGTTCGAGGACCTCATGCGCCGACACAGGAACCCGCTCTACAACTTCATCTATCGCTCAGTGCGCCACCCGGCGACGGCCGAAGAGATTCTGCAAGACGCGTGGCTTCGCATCCTTCAGGGCGCGAACGACTTCCAGCGGGCGTCGAAGTTCACGACGTGGGCCTACACGGTCGCACGGAACCTCTGCATCGACCACGCGCGCAAGGCAGTTCTACGACGACACCCTTCGCTCGACCAGCCGACCATGGCGGACGAGGGGCCGAGCTTGGGCGAGCTGCTCCCCGATACGCGGGCCGCTGTGGATCGCACGGCTATTGGTCGCGAGCTTCAGGTTCGCATTGTGCGCGCGATCGACGCGCTGCCACACGATCAGCGCGAGGTCTTCCTCATGCGAGAGTACAGCAACCTCCAGTTCAAGGAGATCGCCGAGGTTGTCGGCGCGCCTGAGAACACGGTGAAGTCGCGGATGCGTTACGCGCTCGAGCGGCTGCAGGAAGCGCTCGCCGAGTACGAAGACTACGCGCGGGCGCTGGGTTGAGCGCCATGGAATGCGAATCCTGCAACGAACTGTTGATCGACTACCTCTACGACGACCTCGACGAGCTGCGACGCGCGGCGGTGCGTAGGCATCTCGACGGGTGCTCGGCGTGCGACGGTGCGTTCGAGCGGCTCTCGCGTGGACGCAGCGCCGCGCGATCACTCGCGCCGGTCGCGGCACCGCTCCCCAATGCCGCATTGATCGATGCCATCGAGGCGGCGGCAGGGGCTCGTAGCGCTGGCCTTCGCGGGGGTCACGGCGCTTCTGTCGCGACAGCGCTCCCGACCGAATCAAGGGCGCGCTTCCCCGTGTGGATGCGTCGCGTCGGCGAGGTGGCCATGCGGCGACAGGTCGCCATGGCGGCGGTGTTTCTCCTGATGATTGGCTTTGGGCTCAGTTACCATCAGCCCCAGGCTCCGACCCGCCCGGTGCAGACCAGCGACGAGCCCGGCGCCCAGGTGATCCCTGCGACGGAACTCCCCGCCGCCGAGGCCCCGATGGCCCGCGATGGGCTCGTGCCGTCGGGTCGCCGCCCTCCGACGGCTCGACCCGTTGTCGCCGAGCGTGTGATCGAACACCGCGGACCATCGGTTGCTCGGCCGCTCAGCGGGAGCCTCGAGGGATCCGCAGGTGCGGTGCCGGTGGCGTCGGCGGCGCCCGCGGGAGCCGATGTTGACAGCGCGGACAACGTGATCGGTCAGCAAGCGCTGCCGCATGCAGAGCGCGGCGCAGCGTCGCAGGAGTCGCCGACTGCGTATCGTGAACTGCAGCCGCCTGCCGCTCAGGCTCCCGGTCGTGTCGCCGGGGCACAGCGTGTGACCGGCGATACTGCGCTCGATCGTGCGCTGCCCAGGGCACCGATTGGAAGCACCGAGCAGATTTCGCCGCAGAGCGCCTACGGAGGCGCGCAAGTGGCGCAGCAGGCCGCCCCGACGTGGCGCGTGCTTCGCGATCGTGGAGCGTCATTTCGAGCGCGTGGCGACACCGATCAGGCCATCGTTGCGTTGCGTGACGCCCTTGCGCTCGACCCGCCCGATGCAGATCGAACGGCCATTGCACAGGCGCTGCGTAGCCTGCTCCTGCAGAGCGGACAGGTGCGTGAGGCGGGCGTCGTTCAGGCGCGCTATCTTGCGCAGCCCAACGAGACGACGGTGCTCGCGGGTGAGGTGAATGGACCGTCGCAAGCGACGGCCGCTGCGAGTTCACGCCCTGCGGTGTCTCGCCCGATGCCGTCGAGGGCGGCGCCCACCCGTTCGCGACGGGTGCCCGCACAGACGGACTCGTTCAACAATCTCGGCTTCTGAACTGCGGCTAGGGACGGCGTAGCACCGTTCCGTTGCCGAAGACGACTACCGCAGGGTGTCCATCGACCGCGGAAGCGGCGATCGGCATGATGTCTCGGGGCCACGCCGCGGAGATGACCTCGGGCGCGTCTCCGATGCGTGAGACCTGGAGCGCTCCGTTGGACAGCTCGAGCCGCATCCCATCGACGATGATGGGGGCGTCCTCGTCGTTGTCTTCGAGGTCGTCGTCGATGCGCGGGCTCACGGGGCGCCATGAGGTGCCGTCTCGGCTCGCGAGCACGCGCGCCGCTACGCCACACAGCATCGCGCGGAGCTCACCATCGCGCATCGTTACGCGTTTCACGTTGGGGCCGAGTACGGGGCGCCAGGACCGCCCCGCGGTGCTCGTGAGCATGATCGTGCCACCGCACCCATCGCGCTGTCCGGCCGACGGACGGAGTCCGATCCATCGCCGCCGGGCGAGGACAGCGACGAGTTCCCACGGGAGCGGCGTCGCGGTCCAATGCTGGCCGCCGTCGTCGGTCCACCACAGGGCCGAGCCTGCGAGCCAGTACGACGTTGGAGAGAGCACCGCGCCGCGGATGCCAAGGTTCGCGCTGCCCGGTGCGACGGTAACCATCTCCCATCGATGCCCCGCGTCGGTGCTCAGGGCGACGCCGCCGCCGATACCGAGCAGAAACTCGCCGTGCATGGGCAACGTGCGCCCACCCACGGGCGAGTTGGCCCGGTGCCAGCGGTGCCCGAGGTCGCTCGAGGCCCAGCCCTGTCCGCTGACCTCGCAGAAGACTCCACGTCCGGCGAGTGGAGCGCAGCCGCTCGATGGGAGCGCGTCGTCGGCGGGGATCGTGTCTGCGGCGGCCTGTGCGACGATGGGGAGACTCGCGAGCGTCTCCCATCGTCGACCGCGGTCTCGGCTGAATGCGGTGACGAGCGGCACAGCTCCCCCTCGTTCGAGCGCGACGGCGTCGTGGCCGATGCATCGGAACGTACTCCCCGGCTCGCGGAGTCGCGGCGGGATGTTCATTCGCGACCACGTGAGCCCTGCGTCGTCGCTGCGTAGCGCGAGGGGCGCGCGCCCGCGCGGAGAAGGGACGACGGTGAAGAGCGCGTCGCCGCACGAGACCGCAGCGAACTCGCCGTCGACCTCGCGGGTGTGCACGGCGATGCGTTCGACGCGCCCCTGGCCCACCTCGGGGGGGCGCTCGTGGCGGGCCCATTCGACCGCTCCGTTGTCGGTCACCCACCACACGCCGGTGACGTCTTCGCGCCCCTCCCACGCCTCTTCGGCGCGTACCACGATGCGCCCGCCCTCGACGGCGACGAGCACGGGCGCGTCGAGGTCGAGCAACACCGGAGACCAGTGGCGGCCGCCGTCCACGCTGCGACAGACCGTGCTTGTGGTCGTTGCGTAGAGGATCGCGCCCTCGGCCTCGACGGAGGTGAAGCGGGGCGCTGTTGGCCACCCAACGAGCACCCACGGGTCGCGAAGCGCTGGGAACGCGGGCGCATCACACGCGACGCGGGGCGCCCGAAAGCGGCGGGGGCGCTGCGCTGCGGGGGGATGCGGCCGCAGGTTTGTGTCGGTGTGCGCGCACGACGCCAGCGCGGCGAGGAGGCCGACTTGCGCCGCGATGAGAGGTCGTGCTCGCGAAGGCCCCATAGGGCCGCATCGGTACGACAGCACCGAAGGCGTAGGCAAGTGCGTGGCCGCTGATGTACCGTGCGCGGCGGAAGCACGTCCTGCTCTGGTGACGGGCCCGGTCTTCAAAACCGGTGGCGTCGGCGCCTATGCGTCGCGCGGGAGGTTCGATTCCTCTGTGCTTCCGCCAATTTCGCTACGGTGTTCGATCGTGCCTGTTTCGATCGTCGTGCCCCTTGGACTCGAGCATTGAACGCGCCGCAACACGTCTCGCGAGTCGCGATCGAGCTCGGTCCGGTGGCGCGCACGCTCCTCGTTCCCTTGTGGGCGCGCGCCGAGGAGAGTCGCCGCGCGGACGGTCTGCTTCGCGACCGCAAGGCCGAGGAGATCGTCGCCGCCGTCGATTTCGACTTCGACGTTCTTCGTGGGGCAAGCGCGAGCCAGCTCGGTTGTAGCGTGCGTGGCGCGCTCGTCGACGCGTGGGTGCGCGAGTTTCTCGTAGCCCACCCCGACGGCACCGTGGTGGAGCTGGGCGTCGGCCTCAACAGCCGCCACGAGCGCCTCGACAACGGGCGCGCCCGGTGGATCGAGCTCGACCTGCCCGAGGTGATCGCGCTGCGCGAGCGGTTCTTCGCGCTGCACGCGCGCCGCGCGGTGGTGTCCGCGTCGATCACCGACGCGGGCGTGTTCGACGCGCTGCGCGACCGCGTCGAGGGCCCGTGCATCGTCGTGAGCGAGGGCGTGCTCGTGTACCTCGATCGCGCGGAGGTGCGCGCGGTCTTCTCGCGGCTCCGTGCGGCGCTGCCGGGCGCGTCGTTCGTGTTCGACGCGATGACCGCGCCGGTCGTGCGGCTCCAGGGCGCCCACGACGCGATGCGACACTTCGATGCGCGCTTCACGTGGTGCGTGACCCACGCGCAGGAGGTCGAGTCGTTCGCCGCGGGCGTTCGCGTCGAGCGCTCGCACAGCTTCTACGACCTGCTCTATGCCCACCCGCGGAGGCTCCCGCGGTGGATGCGCGTGGCGGGTCCGGTGGTGTCACGCGCGTGGCCGGCGGTGCGCCGCTGCTACACCATCAATCTCGCGCGCCTCGGCTAAGCGCTACCCGCGCGGCGGCTCGGCGCCGTGGGGGAACCAGATTCCGTCGAAGTCGTCGCGGCGAAACGGCAGGTCGAGGCGCCCGCTGCGGGGCGTCGTCGCCGTCGTGAGCGGCGGCCGCTCGCGGAACCTCGTGGGGTAATAGTTGCGGTGAAATACGAGCGTCATGATGCGCTCGTCGCGGTCGGTGACCGCCTCGATCTCGCGGCGCGTGGCCTCGTGCACGCAGCTCGCGAGCGTGCGCGCGAGGGCGTCGTCGCACCACGCGTTGGGGGGCGTCTCTTCGCGGGCGTCGTCGTGCGATGGGGCGTGCGCGACGGGCCAGTTGCCTTTGCGCCAGAGGGCGACCTCGCCGGGCGGCGCGAAGGGGTCGACGTACTCGCCGTCGAGCCACACGTTGAAGTGTACGTGCGGCGCGCCCCACGGAAACGTGGCGAAGCCGTCGAGGCCGCTGTAGCCCGAGCGCGCGATGGGCTGCGCGCGGCGCACGCGGTCGCCGACGCGCACCAAAGCGCGCGCGAGGTGGTTGCTCGTGGTGACGAGACCGCCGCCGTGGTCGATGAAGATCTTGAGCCCGCCGCGGTTGAACTCGCTCGACACGCGGCGCACGACGCCCGGCGCCGCGGCGAGGACCTCGGTGTTGACGGGCACCGCGAAGTCGGTGCCGTTGTGGCTGTCGTACGTGAGCTGCGTGCCCATGAAATCGCGGGCGTTCGTGACGCGCACGCTCCAGCCCGCCTCGGGCGGCGGCTGCGCGTAGCTGTAGAGGTTGTAGATGGGCACGAGGCGGCCGTGCGCCGGGCGACCGGCCCAGAGCGGCAGCGCCATGCGCGGGCGAAACATGCGCAGTGACGTGTGATCGAAGCGGCTCGGCGGCGTGTGGCCGTCGCCGCGGAGCGCGAGCGCGGCCTCGCGGAGGCGCGTGCGCAGCGGCGAGAGGCCGAAGACCTCGGCGATGCTCAACGGTTGCATGGGCGCGAGCATACCCGCGCCACGGCGCGCGCGGGTTGATGTAGCCTCCGGCACCGCCATGCCCCACGTCGTGTTTGTTGCGCCGCGCTTTCTCGAGAACACCAACCGCTACGTGCGGGCCTTCGCGGGCCTCGACGGGGTGACGCTCAGCGTCGTGAGCGAAGACCCCGAGGAGGCCGTTCCCGAGGGGCTGCGCGGGCGCGTGGCGGCGCACTACCGCGTCGACAACGTGCTCGACGGCGCGCAGCTCGCGGTGGCGGCGCGCGCCATCGCGGGCGCCGTGGGGCGCGTCGATCGCCTCACGGGCGCGCTCGAGCAGCTGCAGATGCCCATGGCGGTCGCGCGCGACGCCCTCTCCATCGAGGGCATGGGCGCGCACACCGCCCGCGCCTTCCGCGACAAGGATCGCATGAAGGAGGTGCTGCGCGCCCACGACGTGCCCGTGGCGCGCAGCGCGCTCGTGCGCTCGGTCGACGAGCTCGAGGCCTTCGTGGGGCGCGTGGGGCTGCCCATCATCGTGAAGCCGCAGGCGGGCCTCGGGAGCCGCGCGACCCACCGCGTCGAGTCGCGCGACGACCTCAACGCGCTCGTGCGCGCGGGCCTCGCCCCGACCGCGCAGAGGCCCCTGCAGGCCGAGGAGTTCGTGCGCGCGCGGGAGCACACCTGCGAGACCGTGACGGTGCGCGGGACGCCCGTGTGGCGCTCGGGGACGCGGTACTTTCCCACGCCCCTCGAGGTGCTCGAGACGCCGTGGGTGCAGTACTGTGTGCTCCTCCCGCGCGAGGACGATGATCCCACCTGGACGCGCTTCGCGCCGGTGAACGGCGCCGCGCTCGCCGCCCTCTTCGGCGCCGATGCGCGCACCGCCGCGGGCACCGCGCTCACGCACATGGAGTGGTTTCTCCGCGACGACGGCTCGATGCTCGTGAACGAGGTGGGCGCGCGGCCGCCGGGCGTTCACATCATGCCCATGATGAGCCTCGCGCACGAGACCGACATGATTGCCGACTGGGCCGGCCTCATCGCCTTCGACCGCTTTACCCCGAAGGCGCGGCGCTGGGCGGCGGGCGCCGCGTTCTTCCGCGGCCAGGGCGCGGGCGACCGCGTGGCGTCGGTGACCGGCGTCGAGGAGGCCGTGGCGGCGGCGGGCGCGGCGCTCGTCGAGATGCGCACGCCGAAGGTCGGGATGCCCCGCGCGGAGGGCTACGAGGGCGAGGGCTGGGCGATCGTGAAGCACGCCACGACGGACGGCGCCAAACACGCCCTGCGCGCGCTCATCGAGCGCGTGCAGGTGCGCTACGGGTAGACCCCGTCACGCGTCGTCGAGGGCCTTGAGCTCGCCGCGCTCGGGCGTGATGGGGCGGGCGAGGTCGACCCACTTTGCCACGATGTCGACGAGCGTCTTTTCGAGCGACCCCTGGGCGTGGTCGATCACGGCGTCGGGCTTGCTGAAATCCCACGGGAGCACGTCGGGCACGGGCGGCGCGAAGGTGACGTCGGCAAGGTGCGCGTCGCGGGCCCCCGCCGAGTGCATGAGCACCAGCATCGAGCGCACGACGTCGCGCATGCGCGAGAACGGATTGAACTCGTGCATGAGGCGGCCGGAGGGGCCGCCGAAGTGCGGCGCGCCGAGGCGCTCGGTGGGCGGTGACGACACGATGTTCGAAGCGACGACGAGCTGGGCGCCCTCGCCGTCGGGCACGTCTTCGGGCACGTTGTTGATGATGCCGCCGTCGACGAGGCGGCCCGTGGCGCTCGTGACGGGCGTGAACATGCCCGGGAAGGCGCCGCTCGCGCGCACGCCGTCTTCGAGGGGGCCCGAGCGCATGGTGTACTGCGTGCCCGACGCGACCTCGGTCGCGACGGGGAAATACGGCGTGAGCAGCGACTCGATGTGGTGGGCGCCGAGGAGCTTCTTGATCTCTTTGGACACCGCCGTCGACGACAGGATGGACCAGCTTACCGCCACCGAGAGCGCGCGGCCGTCGCGCTTCACCTGGTCGAACTGCGTGGGGCCGAGGGCGGCGTAGTAGGCCCCCACCACGGCGCCGAAGCTGCACCCCGCGACCACGTCGACGGGCACCCGCGACGCGTGCATGCGCTGGAGCAGCGAGACGTGCGCGTAGCCCCACGCGCCGCCGCCGCCGAGCGCGACGCCCACGCGGCGCCTGGTCATCGCCCGACCGATGCGCTCGACGGCCTCGCTGATGTCGCGCCGTTCGCGAGGCGCGACGACGTAGTCGCGCGGCAGGCGCAGCGCCGCGGGGGCCCACGCGCCGTGGCCGCTGCCGCGGTCGACGAGGCCCACGCGCGTCGTGGGGAGGCCGCGCAGCTTCGTGAAGCGCACCTCTTCGTCGGGCTGCGACTGCAGCTGCACCACGCTGCGGATGTGCGGCGCGATCCACCCGGCCTCTTCGTCGGTGAGGTTGCTCGTGTCGAGGAGGGCGACCGCGAGGGCGCGGTTGTAGCGCGCGAGGGCCTTCTGGAGCGCGGCGCCGGCCTCGCGGCTGCGGGGCAGCGACAGCGTGAGCGAGGGTCGATTGGCGGGGTCGGCGCGGTTGCGCGCCTCGTCGACGTTGTCGTCGAAGGAGAGGCTCAGGAGCGTGATCGCGTCGTTGTAGCGGGCGCGCAGCTGATCGACCAGGAGCGCGCCGATGCGCGAGAGCGAGGGGTTGGGATCGGGGCGCGGCGGGCCGACGAGCGCGCGGATCTTGACGGTGAGCGCCGCGGCGCCGCCCGACGACGCGCTCAGCGATTGTCCTGCCACCACCCGCGGGATGCGCACGATGGCGACCGGCGTGAGGGTGCGCAGCTCGAGCGGCTCGGGGATGTTGTGGAGGAGCGCGTAGTCGCACAGGATCTCGCCCGCGTGGACGGTGTCGACGACGTGCGCCGTAGCGCCCTCGTGGCGAACGGACTCGAGCGTGCCGCTGAGGAGATAGAACGTGCCGAAGGAGGCTTCGCCCTGCTTGACGAGGGTGCTCCCCTTTTCGAAGTGTTCGATGTCGACCTCATCGAAGTGCTGCCGCAATCGGCGCATGTGGGCCGCGCCGGCGAGGTCGGAGCGGCGGAGGGCCGAGACGATCTCGTGCTCGTGGTCGCGCACGCGGGCGAACTCGGAGAGCAGCTCGGTGAGCCGCGGCGACCGGCGCATGAGGGCCTCGAGGCCCTCGTAGGGGAGCGCGACCACGGTTGTCTTGCAGGTGGCGCGCACGCCGATGTGACGCGGCGACTCTTGCGACGCGCCGCCCTCGCCGTACATGCCGCCGCGGCGCAGCACGTGGGTCGACGGCGGGCCGTCGGCGCGCACGCCGCGGGTGAGGATCACCTCGCCCTCGGCCACGATGTGCACCGCGTCGGTGGCGCGGCCCCACGTGACGATCTCGGCGCCCGAGGCGAATTCGACGACGGTGGCGAGCTTCGCGAGCGCGTCGAGGGTGCCCGCGTCGAGCGTGTGCTTGTCGTTGCGTTTGAAGACCAGGCACGCCGAGAACGCGGCCTCGCGGACCGCCTCGGCCTCAGGTGAAGTTCCCATGGTGCGTGCAGCGCATCATGACCGCGCGCGCCCGGTCAAGCCTCGAGCGCCGCCCCTCGGAAAGACGTGACATAGACTGTCACACCGCACCGAGCACGCGCTCGCGCCGGGCCTTGACCGCGAGGGTGAGGAGGCCTTCGGGGTGCGGCTGCCCCGCGCGTCGCAGGGCGAGGTAGCTGTCGAGCGCGCCGCGGATGAACTGCTCGATGCGCGGGTCGCAGAGGAAGCCCTTGCCGTCGCGCTTCAGGTACGCGGCGACGGCGGCGATCATCGCGTCGGAGCGGTCGGTGGCGTGTGTGAAGTGATCCCTCACGGTGCGCTGCACGGCGCGGTGGACGTTGTAGTGCAGCGTCCCCTCGCCCGGGTACCAGCCGTCGGTGCGGGCGCGGTAGGCCTCGCAGAAGTGCGCCGTGCGCGCCTGTTGGAGCGCCGCGAGGGAGGCCTCGGTGAGCTCGTCGCGGGGGTCGCCGAAGGCGTGGCCGCACACGCAGCGGTACACCGAGGGGCCGTAGGTGGTCGCGAAGGGCGGCACCGCGACGAGGTGCGGGTCGGTGTCGCTCAGGGGCCCCGCGTAGGTCGCGAAGCGCGCGTCGAGGAGGGCGAGCGCGTCGATGGGGCCCGCGTCGTTCCACACCGCGCGGAAGGTGGCGTCGTCGCGCTCGAGGCGCGCGACCGCCGACTCGGCGGTGTACTGCCGCAGGTCGAGGGAGAGCAGCGCGTGCATCGTCGCGGTGAGCTCGTCGGGCGTGACGAGCAGCGCGCCGAGGTCGCGCTCGAGGCGCAGGCGGGCCTCGGTGAGGTCGCGCGCGAAGGCGGGCCACGCGGCGGCGAGGCGCCCGCCGCGGAGCGTGGGCATGCCGTGAAAGCTCTCGTAGAGCGCGTCGAGCACGGCGGGGTGCACGGTGCCCGGCGCGGCCTTCTCGGCGGCCACGGCGTCGCCCACGAGGGCCTTCACGAGCGCGCGGCGCGCGATGAGGCGCACCTGCGCGGGCGCGCACCGCCCCTCGCGCAGGAGCGTGCGGCCGGCCGCGCACGATTTCGGCGCGTCGCTCACATCGACTCGATGAGCGTCGCGGCGACGGCCACGTCGCGTCGCATGAGCATCGCGCGCATCGCGGCGAGCTGGCGCTCGGCCTCGGCGGCCTCGTCGCGGAGGTTCAGCGTGCGCGCGGCCATCGCGAGGTGCGCGAGGTCTGCGGCGGCGTAGCGCGACTGGCAGCGCCAGCAGGGCGAGCGCTCGCCCCACGCGAGCCACGCGCGCGCGGGCTCGACGCCCGTGGCGAGGCGGCGGAGCCCGAAGACCAGCGAGGCCTCGACGAAGTGCGTGCGACCGGGTGCGGCCTGGAACTCTGCGACGAGCGCGGCGCCGTCGCCCGCGCGGAGGCCCGACCACGACGCGAGGGAGTCGCCGACGGTGTAGTGCGCCGTCCAGGGGCGCGCGTCGGGGGCGTCGCGCGTGAGGAAGGCCGCCAGCACCGCGACCTCGCTGCGGTCGGGGTTTACGCCGTCGAGCAGCGCGGTGGCGCGCGCCGGGTTGCCCGCGCGGAGCTCGATGGCGCCTTCGAGCTCGATCGCCTCGTCGTGCGTGACGCCTCCGCCTACGTCGGGCGCGAGCGCGGCGGACAACCGGCGCGCCTCGTCGCTGCGCCCGAGCACGCTCTCGGACATGGCGAGCGACGCTGCCACGCGGGCCCGCAGCGCGCGCATCTCCGTGGTGATCTGCGCCTCGGGCTCTGCGGCGAGCGCCTCGTAGGCCGCGCGCGTGAGCCCCGCGACGCGAACGGACTCCGCCGCGCGGTGGAGCAGCGGTGACGCGTCGACCGGCGAGACGGCGAAGAGGGGCACGCTGCGGTCGCCCGCCTCGAGGCGCAGGAGGGCCTCGACCTCGACCCACCCTCCGTACGGATGCCCGAGGCGCGCGCGGGCGTCGCGCAGCGTTGCGAGGCGCGCGTCGCCCTGCTCGAGGTCGGCGAGAAAGAGCGCGCAGCGCCACCCCTGGTTGCCCTGGATCTGCGTGCGCAGCTCGGCCCGCGCGGCGGTGTTGCCGGCCCGCGCGTGCACTGCGAGAGCGCTGCATTTCAAGGCGAGTTCGAGCGGCGTACCGAACACCTCGCGGCGCGACCGCGCGTGCGCGAGGTCGAGGAAGCGCGCCGACTCTTCGAAGCGCCCCGCGTAGAGGTGCGCGAGCGCGGCGAACACCTCTTGCCCGCGAAATCCATCGGGGACCTCGGCGATGCCCTGCAACAGACGGCTCGCACCCGTGGCGTCGCCCGAGAGCATCGCGACCTGCGCGGCGGTCCACCGCGAGGGCGCGTCGCCGCAGCGCTCGCCCATCGCGATCGCCTCGGCGAAGCGACCGTGGCGCGCGAGGATCTCGACGCCCACGCGGCACTGCTTCGTGAGCGCCCAGAGGCTCGAGACGGCCCGCACCTCGCGCGCGTCTTTGAGCCTGCCGCGCGCTTGATAGGCCACGCGGAGCACGCCCATCTCGCGTCGAAGCGGCGTGGCCGCGGCGATGAGGTCGGCCGACACGCTGCGAAACGCCAGCGGCTGATCGTCGCGCGCCGTGACCGTGGCCGAGCCCGCGACGCCGCCGCCCATCGACATGCGCGCGAGCTCGCCCACGAGCAGCAGGCCCGCGAAGGCCGCGAGCGACGCCGCCACGCCCGAGCGCGCCACCGCGCGACGCAGCGGCCCCGCCACGACGGCCGCGCCCTCGAACACCACGGGCACGGCCGCGAGGGGCGCCTCACCCGCCTGCGCCGTGGGCTCGGGCGCGGGCACGAGCGACCAGCGCACCGCGACGGAGCGAATGTCTTGCCGCGCCACGATGCGCCCGAAGGCCTGCACACGATCGCCCGCGGCCACCGACGCGAGCACCACGTGCTGGTTGCTGAGCATCGCGCCGCCCGCCTCGTCGGCCGCCTCGACGCGCGCTCGCACGGCGCGCGGGAGGCGCGGGAGCGTGCAGCCCGTCCACACCTCGCG
>CAISKJ010000611.1 GCA_903885885.1 uncultured delta proteobacterium | reverse complement strand
GCCTCGTCGATCTCGGGCGCGACCTCGATCACGGTGCGGGCAAACTCTTCGAAGGTCGTGGGCGTCGGCACCGCGAGCACGGCGCCGGGCTCCGTGGTGGGGTCGTCGCGCGTGGAGGCGCCCTCCACGTCGGTCACCGTGCGCGAGCCGGGGAGCGTTCCGCCCGCCCACGCCGCGCCGCCGTCGAGGGCGCGCACGTCGATGCCGCCGATGGCGGTGGGCATGTAGTCCTCGAGCAGGTCGGCGAAGGCGTCGATGTCGGCGAAGCGCTCGTGGGGGCGCTTCGAGAGCGCGCGCGCGATGCCGTCGCTCACCTCGCGGGGCACCTCCGGCGCGAGCTCAGAGACGGGCGGCACGTCGTCGGTGAGCACCGCGGCGATCACGGCCATGGGGTTGTCGCCCGAGAAGGGCCGCACGCCCGTGAGCGCTTCGAAGCACACGAGCGCGAGCGAAAACTGGTCGCTGCGGCCGTCGAGGTCGAGGCCGCGCACCTGCTCGGGCGACATGTACTCCGGCGTGCCCACGAGCATGCCGGTGCGCGTGAGCTGGTCGATGGTGCCGTGGTTCACCGCGTGGTGCTGAATGGTGCGGGTGATGCCGAAGTCGACGAGCACGGGCTGACCGTTGCCGCGCACGAGCACGTTGTCGGGCTTCACGTCGCGGTGCACAAAGCCCGCGCGGTGGGCCGCGCCGAGCGCGCGCGCCACGGGCACGATCACCGTGGCGACGTCGCGCAGCGGCAGCGGGCCGCGGTCGAGCACCGCCGCGAAGCTCGTGCCGTCGATGAACTCCATCGCCATCCACGCGGCGCCGTCGGGCTCCTCGCCGCTCTCGAACACGCGCACGATGCACGGGTGCGAGAGCTGCGACACGGCCCACGCCTCGCGCAAGAAGCGCCGACGACGCTGCGGGTCGTCGCCCGGGTCGGCGGTGAGAAACTTCATCGCCACGGAGCGCCCCTCGAGCTCGTCGCGCGCGAGGTACACGAAGCCCATGCCCCCGGAGCCGATGAGGCGCTCGAGTCGATATCGGCTCGCGATGATGCGCCCGGGGCTCCATTGCATGGCTGATCGCGTTCGGTCGTACCGCAAGGTGGGCGCCACTGTCGACGCATTCGCTGCGGCGCGCGCGCGATCGGTTCTGTTGCATGCGCGGGCGTCGCGTTGATAGCGTCGCGCGCATGGTTGGTCCGGCCGTTCCGGGAGGCGTCGCGCAGAGCGAGGTGCGCGTGTGCGCCGAGTGCGGGGCCATCGCGCCGAGCGAGCGGCCGCGCTGCGGCGTGTGCGAGACCCCCTTCGGCCCCCTCTCGCCGGTGGTGCCCTGCCCCCTCCCGGGGCGCGCGTGGGCGCGCGTCGAGGTCACGCTCCCCTGCCCCGCCTGCGCGACGCCGATGGCGCTGCGCCCCGAGTCGATCGGCGCGACGCTGCCCTGCGGCCACTGCGGGCACGCCACGCAGGTCGACCTCGCCTGGTGGGACGAGGCGTTTCACATGGTGCACGCCGTCGTCGACCTCTCGGCGCCCGACTTTCAGGGCCTCAACGCGCCCCTGGGGAGCTTCAACCCCTTCGCGGCGGTGGGCGTGCGCGAGTCGTCCATCGACCTGCCCTGCGAGGCGCTGCCCTCGCAGACGCCGCTGCGCCTCCGGGCGTCGCCGGGCGCGCCGCTCTGCCAGCGGTGCCGGAGCCCCGTGACCGTGCGCTTCACCGCGCCGGGGCGGCTCACGGTGCAGTGCGCGCGCTGCAACGACCGCGAGGCCTTCAGCGTGCCCGACGTGGTGACGCAGCGCTTCCCCGCCGTGCGCGCGCTCATCGCGTACCCGGGCGACGCGGCCGCGAGCGCGGGGCGCGTAGAGCCCTGGTGGGTGCTGATCGAAGGACTGTCGTACATGCGCCCGATGGTGCAGGAGAACAAGTCGCAGGCCGAGCGCGCCAACGCCGAGCGCCAGGCCTGGGAGGCGTGGCAGCAGCAGGAGCGCGAGCGGCAGTCGCAGGAGGCCCGTCAGCGTGCCGAGCAGGCCGAGCGCGACCGCGTCGAGCGCGAGAAGCGCGACAAGCGCGAGCGCGAGCGCGCCGAGCGGGAGCGCATGGAGCGCGACGTGGCCGCGAGCCGCGACGAGGCCGCGAAGGAGCGCGCCGAGCGAGAGCGCCTCGAGGGCGAGCTGCGCCAGTTGCAGGAGCTGCACCGCGCCGAGATGGAGCGCCTGCAGCGCGAGGCGTGGGAGCGCGGCGAGATGGAGCGCGCGCACCGCGAGCAGCGCGAGGCGGCGGAGCGTTCGCAGCGCGAGCACGCGGCGCGCGAGGAGGCAGAGAGGGACGCGAAGACGCGCACCCGGTGGCGCATCGCGATGGCCCTGTGGGCGCTGCTCTTCGTGGCGGTGGCGGCCG
>CAISKJ010000610.1 GCA_903885885.1 uncultured delta proteobacterium | reverse complement strand
CCGCCTCGGTGCTGGCCGTTCGCTACGTGCTCCACGCGCCCGTGCCCGAGGGGGCCCGTGGGGCTCATCCTCGGGGCCCTGCTCGTCGCCAACGTGCTTCTTTTACGGGCGTTGCGGCGCAAGCGCACCATCGCCGACCGCTCCATCGCGCTCAACCTCCTCGTCGACACCGCCGCCATCACCGCCATTCTGCTCTGGACCGGCGGCGCGATGAACCCCTTCACCACGCTGTACCTCTTGCACGTCGCGCTCGCGGCGGTGCTCGTCTCGCGCGCGTGGAGCCTCGGCCTCGCGGTGGGCTCCGTGGGGGCCTTCGGGGCGCTCCTCGTGCTGCGGCCCGAGGCGGTGCACGTGTGGCACGCGCCGGGGATGTTCCTCTTGCACGTGCTCGGCATGTGGCTCGCGTTCGCGCTCACGGCGGGGTGCCTCTGGTACTTCACCGACCGCGTCAACGCCTCGCTCCGCAGCCGCGAGGCCGAGCTCACCGAGGCGCGCCTCGACGCCGAGCGGGCCGAGCGCCTCGCCGCCCTGGGCACCCTCGCGGCGGGCACGGCGCACGAGCTCAACACGCCCCTCGGCACCATGGCCATTCTCGCGAGCGAGCTCTCCGAGAGCCTCGCCGACCGGCCCGACGCGCGCGCCCAGGCCGACCGCATTCGCGCCGAGGTGAAGCGCTGCGCGGCCATTCTCTCGCGCATGCGCTCGCACGAGCAGTCGCCCGAGGAGCCCGCCCGCGTCGCGGTCGGTCGCTGGGTCGCCGAGGTGGTGGCCTCGTCGTACGAGCACGCGAGCGTGCCGGTGAGGGTCGTTTCCGAGGCCCGCGACGCGTGGGTGCTCGTGCGCTCCGAGACGCTGCGCCAGGCCATCGTGAGCCTCCTCGACAACGCGCGCCTCGCCGCCGCGGCCGCGGGCGACGAGCGCGTCGAGGTGCGCGTCGAGGCCCTTGAAAACAGGGTGATTCTCACCGTCGAAGACCACGGCGTGGGCATCGCGCCGGAGCTGCTCCCGCGCCTCGGCCAGCCCTTCGTCACCACGCGCGCGCCCGGCGAGGGCATGGGCCTCGGGCTCTACCTCGTGCGCGCCGCGGCCGCGCAGCACGGCGGCTCGTTCGTTCTCACGAGCGAGCGCGGCGTGACGCGCGCGACGCTCACCTTGCCCCGCGCCGCGGTCACAGCGTGAGCTGAAGCTGCACCCGCGCCACGTGGCGCGCGGCGCCGAAATCGTCGCCGAAATTGGCCTGCCAGTCGGCTTGAACCTTGTAGGCGTGCGACGCGCCCACGTACCAGTTGAGCCCCGCGCCCACCTCGCGGCCGAGGGCGTTCACGGTGGCGCGCAGCGCGGGGTCGGTGACGGTGACGGCCGCGAGCTCATCCCACCGGGCGACGACTTCGAAGCGCGGCCCGAGCATGACGCCCGCTTGCACGAGGTAGCCGTAGCCCGCGCGCGACCACGCGGTGACGGCGCCGTCGACGTGGCTCGGCGCCGAGGCCCCACGCCACAGCGCCTCGGCCAGGAGCGAGAGCCCGCGCCACTTGAAGTGGAGGTCCGCGGCGGCGTGGTAGTAGTCGAAGGCGCCGTGTGTGAGGGTGGCGCCGAGGGTGCTCTGCGCGCGCGTCGCCGACTGGTTGTAGGCGCCCGCGACGCCGATCGCGAGGCGGGGCGCGGCGCGGCGCTCGAGGTCGCCCTCGACGTTGTCGTCGAAGGCGCCGAAGGGGCTCACCTGGAGTCGCGCGACGTAGAGAAAGCCCGCCCCGCCGCCGGTGCGGTTGCGCCCCTCGCCGGAGAAGAACCCGAGCGCGTACTGGAGCCTCCCGCCGAGGCCGAAGAGGTCGCGCGACGAGAGCTCGACGCCCGCGTCGCGGTCGAGGCTGAGCTCGCGCACCACCTGCTGGCGGTCGACGAGCTGGAGCGTCGCCTCGCGCACCGTGCGGGCGCGGTCGAAGGGCACGAAGAACTGCCCCACGCGCACCTGCAGGTCGCGCAGCTGGGTGAACTGCGCCCACGCGTCGAAGAGGGGCGAGGGGTTGCCCTGTTCGAAGTCTTGCGGGGCGAGCGCGAGCTGCACGTAGTAGCGCACGTCGGTCGAGAACGTGTGCCCCGACACGATGAGCCGCAGGGTGCGCACCGAGAGGTCGGTCTGCGCGTCGCCCGTCGGGGGCGCGGTGACGGTGCCGCGAAACTGCGCGCGCGACGAGACCGTGAGCGACAGCGACGGGTCGCGCAGCGCGAGCGTGACCCCCGACCCGAGGTGCCCGTCGATCGTGAAGCGCTCGGGCGCAGCGGGCGCGGGCTGCGCGAGGAGCGCTGCGGGCGTGAGGGTGAGGGCGAGGGCGAGGGCGCGGCGGCGCGGTGCGGTCATGCGGGAGCCTGGCTGAGCGCGCGGGCGCGGGCGATGCGCGCGTCGTCGAAGAGGCCGCGGAGGTCGTCGCTGGGAAACATGCCGAGCGCGTGCGCCCTTCGCGCGGCCGTTTCTACCGTCGCGGTGAGCGCGTCGGCGGTGAAATCGATCTTGGGCCACGCGGCGGCGAGGAGCGCCGGCGGCAGCGGGCGCCCCGCCTGCGCGGTGAGCGCCTGCGTGACGAGCGCGCGCGCGTCGGCGTCGTGGGCGCGGATCCAGGCGACCTCGCGGGCGTGCGCGTCGACGAGGCGGTCGATGGCCGCGGGCGCGTCGCGGAGGTACTGCGTGCGCGCCACGAGGAGCGTGATGGCGAAGGCGCGGCTGGGCCACAGGTCGCGCTCGTCGACGAGCACCTCGCCGCCCGCCTCGAGCACGAGGCGCGAGGCCCAGGGCTCGGGCACCCACGCGCCGTCGAGGCCGCCCTGCTGAAAGAGCGAGAGGATGTTCGCGTTCTCGACGGCGGTGAGCTGCACGTCGCCGCCGCGGTCCGTCGAGGCGAGGTTGTTCGACGCGAGGTAGTGGCGCAGCGCGACGTCTTGCGTGTTGCCGATCTGCGGGGCCGCGAGGCGCTTGCCGCGCAGGTCGCCGGGGCCGCGGATGTTGGCCGCGCGGCGCACCACGAAGGAGGTGCCCCCCGACGCGGCGCCGGCCACGACGGTGAGCGCGGCGCCGTGGCTGCGCACGAAGCCCGCCGCGGCGGGGATGGGGCCCACGAAGGTGGCGTCGAGGGCGCCCGCCATGAGGGCCTCGATGGCGGCGGGGCCGGCGTTGAAGGCGTGGTGCGCGAGGCGCGTCGACCCGAGGGCGCGCGCGAAGCGGCCCGAGGTGACGCCCGTGAGCGCCGGGGCGTGCGTGAGGTTGGGAAACGACCCCAGGCGCAGCGCCGTGGCGTCGGTGGGGCGCTTGCGGCACGCGGCGGCGGCGAGGCCCGCGGCGCCGAGGAGCAGCGCGCGGCGGTCGAAGAGGCGGTCGGAGTGCATCGCGGTAGAGGCTCCCGTGGCGCCCGCGCTCCGCGGGCGAGTAGAGAGATCTACTATAGTGAATGTTAGTCTTGTATGGGGAAATGCGCGCGGGGCGCTCAGTCGCGGTCGAAGTACATGCCGCGGACCCAGCGCGGGCCGCGAAAGCTGGTGCGCGCGTGCAGCATGCGGTGGTTGTCGTAGAGGAGCGCGTCGCCGGGGGCGAGGGTGAAGCGGTACTGGTGGGCGCGGTCGCGGACGAGGCGCGCGAAGCGGTCGTAGGCGCGGTACCAGTGCTCCATCTCGTCGAAGGGGCGCGCGAAGGGGCTCAGGGTGAAGTACGAGTAGCGCACCATGAAGCCGCGGTCGTCGTCGCGCACGATGGGCGCGTCGACGATGCGCTCGAAGGCCTTCTGCTTGCGGTGAAAGCGCACCGACGTGCGGGTGAGCGCCTCCCACGCGGGGCGGTCGACCTCGCGCAGGTGGCGCGACGCGGCGAGGGCGTCGACGAGATAGTTCTCGCCCCCTTCGGTGGCGCTGCGAATGCCCTGGAGCATCTGGTAGCGCGGCGGCTTCTCGAGAAAGGGCTGGTCGGTGTGGAGCTCGACGCCCGCGTCGGTGTACCCGAGCTGGTCGGTGTTCTGGTTGGTGGTGTTGTCGGTGCGCAGGTCTTCGATGCGTCCGAAGTGCGTGCCGATGATGCCGTAGCCCCGCGCGCCCAGGGCCTCGATGAGCGCCTCGGTCTCGCCCGCGGGGTCGCTCACGGCGCCCGGCGCCCGGCGGAGCACGCCCGCCCCGTGGTCGCGCACGCGCGCGAGGAGCGCGTCGACGGCCGCGGGCGTGAGCGCGTCGCTCTGCACCACGATGCGCCCGAGGTCCGTGGGGGGCGGGTGATCCACGCGGTCGCGGGCGTAGGCGTGCGCGTCGAGCCAGGCGAGGGGGTACGCGCTCTCGTGGCCGTCGGGCTCCCACACGATCACCAGGGCGTCGCCGTCGAGGCGGGCCGCGCGGGGGCGCACGTCGTCGGCGAGCTCCGACGAGCAGAGGATGCGCTCGCGCGTGACCGGGTGCCGCTCGCGGTCGCAGTTGTGCCGCAGCCAGCGGTAGTGAAAATCGCCCGTGCCCCGACCCTCGCCGAGGCCCACCCGCAGCCACCCCGCGCGCAGCGAGAGGCCCCCGGCAGCGGCGCCTTCGTCTGTAGAAGTAGACATGGCGTCAGTATAATCGAGTCTTGCGCCGCCGTGTGTTCTCTTTGCGCGCGCAAAAGACGCCGCGGGGGAGTGTGTGTTACACGGTGCGCCCTCGTGAACGAGCCCGCGCAGAGCCCCGCGCCCGGAACGATCGTCGGCGGGCGGTGGGAGCTGGTTGCGCCCATCGGCGCCGGGGCCATGGGCGACGTGTGGCGGGCGCGGCACTGCGCGCTGGGCCACGAGGTGGCCATCAAGCTCATGAAGCCCGAAGCCGTCCAACGGCCCGCTGTCCCCGGGCCGCCCCCGGCCTTCCATGAACGGCGTCAGATGGGTCGCGACCGGAGGGCCGCCGGCGGTGAGATCGAGCCGTCCGGAAACCGCCAGCCCCAAAGCGGGTAGCCTGAGATCCATTATCAGTCGGCTGAGTGCCCTGATTCTGGTACGTGCGGAATTATT
>CAISKJ010000609.1 GCA_903885885.1 uncultured delta proteobacterium | reverse complement strand
GTCTTCATGCAGTTCAACCGCGCGGAGAAGAACGGGCCCCTCGGCCCGCTCCCTGCGCCCTGCGTGGATACGGGCATGGGCCTCGAGCGCATTACCGCCGTGCTCCAGGGCAAGACCACCAACTACGACACCGACCTGTTGCGCCCCTACGTGGAGCGCGCGGCCGAGCTCGCGGGCGGCGAGTACAAGAGCACCGACGGCGAGTTCGACGTGGCGTGTCGGGTCATCGCCGACCACGCGCGCATGGCGGCCTTCGCCCTCGCCGAGGGCATTACGCCGTCGAACAAAGACCGCGGCGCGGCGCTGCGCTCGGTGATGCGCCGGGCCATTCGTCACGCGTACATGCAGGGCGTGAAGGAGCCGTCGTTTCACCGCGTGGTCGAGCGCGTGATCGAGCGCATGGGCATCGCGTACCCCGAGCTCGTGCAGCACCGCGAGTTCATCGTCGAGCAGGCGCGGATGGAGGATGCGCGCTTCCGCGAGACCATTCCCACGGGCCTCAAGCTCCTCGAAGAGTTTACGGGCTGGGGCACCGACGCGAGCGGCAAGCGCACGCTGCCCGGCGACGTGGCGTGGGACCTCAACGCGACCTACGGCTTCCCCCACGACCTCACCGAGGTGATCGGTCAGGAGCGCGGCTTCGCCCTCGACGCGAGGGGTTACGAGCTCGCCAAGGTGTGTCACTCGGCCGTGTCGGGCAGCGAAGAGGCCGTGCACGAGCTCCGCGAGATGATCGCGAAGGGCGAGTACACCGTCGAAGAGCTCCCCGAGCGCGCGCAAGAGCTGGTGAAGCACGGCGCCAAGGGGGGCGACGTGGGCGGCGACGAGCGCGTGCGCCGCGAGCACCGCGAGGCCCTCACGCGCCTCGGGGGCCCCGTGAACTTCACGGGCTACGACCACGAGGCGGGCGAGAGCGAGCTCGTGGTGATTCTCAAGGGATCGCCCGACGACAAGAGCCCGTGGCCCTTCGTCGACGCGCTCAACGAGGGCGATGAGGCGCAGCTCGTGGTGCGCGCGACGCCCTTCTACGGCGAGTCGGGCGGCCAGGTGGGCGACGTGGGCACCATCACCACCGCGCAGGGCACCTTCACGGTGACCGACACGCAGCGCCCGGTGACGGGCCTCGTGGTGCACCTCGGGAGGCTCACGCAGGGCGCGCTCCGCACGGGTGAGACGGTGACGCTCACCGTCGATCACGGCGCGCGGAGCGCGACGCGGCGCAACCACAGCGCCACGCACCTGCTCCACTGGGCGCTGCGCAAGGTGCTCGGGCCCCACGCGCAGCAGAAGGGTTCGAAGGTCGGCCCCGACGCGCTGCGCTTCGACTACGTGGCGAGCCGCGCGCTCACCGACGACGAGATCACCCGCATCGAAGACCTCGTGAACCGCGAGGTGCTCGACAACGGCGCCGTGCGCACCGACATCACCTCGCAGGCCGAGGCGCGGCGCAAGGGCGCCATGATGATCTTCGAAGAGAAGTACGGCGACAGCGTGCGCATGCTCCACATCGGGAGCGAGAGCGTCGAGCTGTGCGGCGGCACCCACGTGGCGCGCACGGGCGACATCGGGCTCTTCAAGGTGGTGTCCGACGCCAACGTGGGCGCCGGCGTGCGCCGCGTGGAGGCCGTGACGGGCCTCGGCGCGCTCTCGCTGGTGCGCGCGACGGGCGCCACGCTGCGCAAGGTGGCCGACGCGCTGGGCTCGCCGGTGGCCGAGGTGTCGACGCGCGTCGAGAAGGCCGTCGAGCAGCAGCGCACGCTCCAGAAAGAGATCGACGACCTGAAGCGCAAGCTGCTCACGGGCGGCGGCGGTCCGGCGGTGGAGACGCACGACCTGCCCGACGGGGCGAAGCTCGTGGTGGCGCGCTCTCCCGTCAACGAAGAGAAGGCGATGCGCGAGTACGCCGACCACCTGCGCGACAAGCACGGGCGCTCGGTGGTGGTGATCGGCGCCGTCTCGGCCGAGGCGAAGGCCCTGCTCGTGTGCGCGGTTTCGAAAGACCTCGCGCCGAAGTACCACGCGGGCAAGATCGTGGGCGCGCTGGCCCCGCTCGTGGGCGGGCGCGGCGGCGGCAGGCCCGACATGGCCGGCGCGGGCGGCCCCGACGCGGCGAAGCTCGACGAGGCGCTCGCGCAGGCGCGCACGGTCGTCGGGTAATCACCACCCTGCTTCTCGCGTGACGCCCCCCGCGGGCCGTTGGTACGATGCGCCCGGCTTGCGGCGGCGGTCGGGTCGCGGCGGTCGGTGTGCATCTCACGAAGGGCCTCGCGTGGCAGACAGATCTCCCCTCTCCGAGCACCAGGCGCCCACCGCGGCGCTGCGCATCAAGGCACTCGGGCGCACGCTCGCCGAGCTCGACGCCGAGCTCGCGCAGCTCGCGCAGCTCGCGGCGGGCGTCGCGTGGGAGGGGCGCGCGGTCGAGCGGGTCACGCTCGCGATGGCCGACGAGGCGCTCGCCGGCCTCGCGCACAACGTCACGCTGCCCGTCGTTCCGGTGGCCGTCGTCGCGGCGCCGGTCGAGGCCGTTGCCCCCGCGGTGGCCGCCGCGGCCGAAACAACGCCCGAGCCGGTCGTCGTACCCGAGCCCGTCGAGGCGGCGTCCGAGCCGGTCGTCGCGCCCGAGCCGGTCGTCGCATCGGAGCCTGAGCCGATCGTCGCTGCTCCCGAGCCCGTCGAGGCGGCGTCCGAGCCGGTCGTCGTTGCACCGGAGCCCGAGCCGGTCGTCGCTGCGCCCGAGCCCGAGCCCGAGCCGGTCGTCGTACCCGAGCCCGTCGTCGCTGCACCGGAGCCCGTCGTCGCTGCGCCGGAGCCTCCCGTCGCACCTGCCCCTGAGACTGTCGTCGCTGCGCCCGCGCTCATCGACGACCTTCCGAACCTCGTCGAAGAGACCGCGGCCGTCATCGTCGACGAGCCCGAGGTCATCGCGACCGCGACGCCGAGCGCGGCGCCCGAGAACGAAGCGATCCTCTCGTTCGAGAGCGACGACGTGCTCATGGAGCGCGCATCGTCGCCGCCGCCCGCCGCTACACCGGCCGCCGCTGCGCCCGCCGCCGCTGCGCCGGCCGCCGCGAAGCCCGCCACCGGAGACGACCTCGGCGAGCTCAACTTCGAGATGGAGCCCGAGCTCACCGTCGGCACACAGCCGCCGCGTGCTTCGGTGCCGCGCCTCACGCTCTCGACGGCGATCCCCGCGCCGCCGCGTCCGCCCACGGCGCCGCGCCCGCCCACCGCACCGCCGCGCGGGCCCACCGCGCCGCCGCGCGC
>CAISKJ010000608.1 GCA_903885885.1 uncultured delta proteobacterium | reverse complement strand
TGGCCGCCACCTCGTCGGTGGGACGCGAGGGGGGCGGCGTGGTCTGCGTCACGTTCACCCGCGGGAAGCGCGCGATGCCCACGAAGCCCATGCCGAGGGTCGCGCAGGGATCGCCCATGGACGTAGGCGCGACCATCGCCGCGGCGCCGAAGGGCGACGTGTCTCCGTTGAGGTAGAGGCTCGCCGAGCCCGACG
Source organism: uncultured delta proteobacterium (assembly GCA_903885885.1). Classification (GTDB taxonomy): domain Bacteria; phylum Myxococcota_A; class Polyangia; order Polyangiales; genus CAISKJ01. The sequence goes on along the minus strand of CAISKJ010000608.1, from coordinate 5,100 downwards.
CGCGGTCGATGCAGGCCACCACATCGAGCTGGGCGCCGGGCCGCGCCGGATCGGCGTCGCGGGAGGCGTTGATCACCGTGACCGCGCGCGCGGGGTCGTAGGCCTCCGGGGCCACGACGCGCACGCTGGGCAGCGTCGACTGGCAGCGCACGTTCATCACCGTGGAGCGGGTAACGTTGCCGGCCGCGTCGCGCACCGAGGCGTCGACGCTGAAGGGCGCGCCGCCGGTCGGGCACGTGAGCTCGACGCACGCGTCGGTCATCGCGCCGGCGACGGGGATGCACGTGTCCATGGCGCCCGCGACGGTGGCGCAGAAGTCTTGCCCCATCGCATCGCTGCGGCCGCACACGCGAAACTGCACGCCGGCGACCATGGGGTTCGCGTCGCTCGAGACGCCGAGCGTCGACCCCGCCATGGGGCGCGTGACCTCGAGCGCCGGGGCGACGCTGTCGACGGTGAAGGTCGCCTCGGCGGAGGCGCCCGTGTTGCCCGCGCGGTTGGTGCACGTGGCCCGCGCGCGGTAGGTGCCGTCAGGCGCGAGGGGCACGTTGCGGAACGTGGCCGTGCCGCCCATCACCGGCGCGCGCAGCTGCTGCGTGCTGTTCGAGACGAAGAGCAACACCTCGCGACCGTCTTCGATGTCGGTTCCGACCGTGAAATCAACGGCGAAGGGCATCCCCGGCATCGCGTTGTCGGCGCCGTTGAGCGCCGAGCGTGCGGGCGCGGTGATCTGGCAACGCGGGAGGTTGCAGTTGACCGCCACGCTGATCGTCGCGCAGGCGACGCGCAGCATGCCCTGATAGATCTCGAGGCTCTGCGTGCCGCCGGAGTCAAACATCACGTTGTTGAACGTGACCGTCGAGCCCGCAACGGTGGCCGACGCCGCCGTGCGGCCGTTGACCCGAAGCTCGAGCGTCGAGCCCTGGAGCGCGTTCGTGGCGACCTGTACGCTCGTCGTGAAGCCGTTCGAACAGTTGTTGTCGGCGTCGTCGGCGATGCCAAGCACCGCATCGGCCATGGGGCGAATGAAGCGCGTGTCGCCACACACCGGGACGGGCACGTCGGTGATGTCCGACGGGACGTCGGCGTCGGGCGTATCCGTCGCTACATCGGAGTCTGGGACGTCGACCACATCGGGGCGCGGCGCCGGAGAATCCTCCGGGCAGCCAGTGGTTACAGCAGCGACCGCAGTCAGTAAGAAACCCAGCGTGGTCTTGTTCGACATGGTGCTTCCTCGTGCCGAAAGAACGGAGGCGACGTTCCTATCACACTCCGTCAAATTTGTGACGCGAACCGCCGTGCGCGAGACGCGAACCGCCGTGCGCGAGACGCGAACCGCCGTGCGTCAGCGGTATGATCCGTCGTCGTCGGATCGCTCCCGCGACCGCGCGCGAACGAGCTTCGACGCGGGCAAAATAGAAACCTCGGAGCGGGGCGTAGGGGCGCGACGAATCCACGAATGTCGCATCGCGAGGGCTTCGTCGTCCGAGGTTTTCAGGTCGGGAATGGGCCGCAGCTGGCCCTCGCGCTCAATCTTGTAGGGCCCCATCAACGGAGCTCTCGTGGGCTCGCACCCGGGCTCGGGCGAGAGCACCTCGAGGGCGCCCACTGCGGCTTGATAGCGTGCCCGCGCGTGGGCGCACGCGCTGGCGTAGGGACCCAGATAATCTCCCCCTTCATAGAGCGCAGTAGCGTGACATCTGTGGCACGCCGCCACGAGATCGCAATCGCGGCAACCGTGCACATGGGCGCGGGTAAGCCCTTTGAAGAGAGCGATGTTGTCGGAGTGGAGCACCTTCGCGAGGCCGTCATCGAGCGCGTTGCCGAGTCGCAACGGCGTGTCGGTGCACGGCAGCACATCGCCGTTGGGGAGAACGACCACGCCGCTGCGCCCGACGCCACAGGAGCCCGACGCGAGGTGGTCGGCGCGGTCGGCCTCGGACCCGTGCGGCCGCCACGGCGTGAGGAGCCCCGCCGCGACGAGGCTCGCGGGGCTCGCGGCCACGTCGAGGGGCAGGAGCGAGCCGTCTTCTCGGGGGGTGAGCGTGGCGCTCGTGCGGAGGGCGCAGCCGAGCTCGCGCGCGAGCTGCTCGACGCCCTGCGCGCCGCCGGGCGTGATCGCCGTGGCGGGGCACTTGAGCACCACGCGGACGTTGCGCGCCCGCAGAGCCCGAACCCCGTCGACGGTGCGCGCGAAGGAGCCGGGCACGCGCGTCACGAGGTCGTGCTCGGCGGCCTCGCCCGCGTAGAGGCTCACGTGCACCTCGTGGAGCCCGACGGCCGCGAGGCGGTCGGCGAGCGCCTCGTCGACGAGGAAGGCGTTGGTGTAGAGCCGCACGGCGAAGCCGCGGGCGCGCGCGTGCAGCAGAATGTCGACGAGGTCGTGGCGCAGCGTGGCCTCGCCGCCCGACACGTTGAGCGTGAGCACGCCCTGCGCCGCGAGGTCGTCGATGACGCGGCGCACCTCGTCGAGCGACAGCTCGCCCTTCTGCCCCTGCACCTGATAGCAGTGCTGGCAGGTGTGGTTGCATCGATCGGCGACCTGCAGGTGCACGCCCGTCGGCACGCCCGCGCGCGTCGACAGCGCGCGCAGCAGCGCGTTTCCGTCGCGATAGCGGCTCAGGGGACCGTCGCTCACCGCTGCGGCTCCAAGGTGACGAGCCCTCGGGCGCGCAGGTCATCGACGAAGGCGTCCACGTCGCGCCGCGCGGTCTCGGCGTCGACCTCGTAGCGCGCGCACACGGCCTCGGCGAGCTCGTGCACGGTGGCCCCCTCGCAGCGCTCCCACAGGAAGCTCCCGATGCGGTTGAGCAGCCGGATGCGATTGGCGTCCATGGAGATCACGGCGACCTCGTCGTCGACGCGGCGCCACGCGGTGTCGGCCGAGCGCCGCAGCCTGTCCGGGGGGTTCATGAGATCGTTCTCCGTATACCTACAAGGCAGCATCGAGGGGTTCGAGGTCACGAGGGCCGCGGGAGGTGCACAGCCGCCCGACGATCGCCCTCGTCGCGAGCGCCGACGCTACCATGAACCGCTCCCGCGCCCACGGGTCGCGGGTCGGCGCCCGCACCGTCGCGCGCGCCAGGCTGACCGTTGCCGCCGAGCGAGCGATCCATTCAAACCCCGGCGCCTCGGCGCGGACGAGCTGCGCGACGACCCGCACCGGCGCGGCCCCCGGCGCGTCGAGCTCGCGCTGCGGGTCACCCGCGAAGGGGAGCGCCCACGCGACGGGGCGGCCCTCGCCGTCGTCGCCGACGATCACGGCGTTGTGCGCGAAGGACCGCGGCCCCGCGGCCCGCGCGAAGGTCGTCTTGCCAGTGCCGCTCGGCGCGAGGAGCAGGGCCACGCCGCCGTCGACACGAATCGCCGCGCAGTGGATCACCACCGCGCCGACGGCGGGCGCGTCGTGGCCGACGAGCGCCGCGAGCGCCGAGGCCCAGCGCGGGCCGCGGGCACGGTCGACGACGATCCGGTGCGCCGCGAGGCCGTGCCACGCGACGAAGCCCGCATCGGCGAAGGCCCCGTCGCCCTCGGCCGCCGGCAGCGCATCGAGCGCCTCGACGGTGACGGCCTGCGCAGCGCCCTCACGCTCGCCGCGATGACGCTCGCACCACGGGGGCACCGGGAGCTCGTCGGGGCCCTCGACGACGTACGTGAGCGGCCCGAACGCGAGGCGCAGACGCACGGTCACAGCAGCCGCTCGACCAGGGGCATCACGGGCTCGTCGCGCGAGAGCGCGAGCACGTGCACGGGCGTGGCGTCGACGAGGTCGCCCACGAGCTTGAGGAGGTCGCGCCCGCCCGCACCGCGGACGAAGCGCACGACGCAGCTCATCACGCGGACGAGGGCGCGCGCCCCAACAAGGCGCGTGAGCGAGAGCGCGGGTGATTTCTCGAGCAGCACGAGGGCGCGCAGCGGGGCCATTCGGGGCGTCGTAGGCTTCGCGTAGTCGCCCACGAAGGGGAGCGCGAACGCATGCCAGACGCCGTCGATGCATCGCAGCCCGACCTGGTCGTCCGAGAGCACGTTGGCCTCGGGGAGCTTGCGCGTCGTCGTCGTCTTGCCGCCCGTCGAGGGGGCGAGAAACACCACCGCGCCGCGCGCGTCGCCGTAGCCCGCGCCGTGCACCAGCACGCCGCCCTGCGCGGGGAGCTCGTGCGAGAGAACGAGCCGCAGGGGCGTGTCGATGGGCGTCACGTCGACGTAGGCCGCGGGCGAGGCGAGCTGCGTCGAGCGCTCGGCCGTGGCGACGCGCCGCGCGGGATCCCACGTGACGTGCTCGTGGTCGCGAAAGAAGCGCACCGTGCCGTCGGCGAGCGCCTCGCCCTCGGCGCCCGGAAAGGCCACCCTCGACGGCCGCGGAGGGCGCCACCCGTCGCGGAGCGAGACCCGCAGCGACGCGGGCGGCGACAGCACGGGTAGACCGCAGCGCGACGTGCGGTACTGCCCGAAGCGGGCCTCGAGGCTCGCCTCCGAGCACGGCCCATCGACGTCGATGGCGAAGGGAATTCCGCAGAGGTTGAGCTCGAGGTCGGTCACGGTGTGCGCCCGTCGGTTGCCGGGGCGACGTTCTACGTTCGCGCGAGACGCACGCGCAACCACGATCGCGCCGCGCGCGCCGCCGCCACCACGTGCCGCGCCGTGGGGAGCCGCAGCCCCAGGCGCGGCGACGACACCACCCGGGCGCGACCCAACACAAGCGCCGCGGGCACCACACCGTCGTCGTAGCCGAGCGCGTCGCCGCGAAAGCGCACGCCGCCGTTCTCGTGCGCGACCACGCGGTGTATCACCACGCGCTCTGCGCCTACGAAGGCGCCGAGCTCGCCGGGCCGCAGCGACGCCGCCGCGCAGGGCGTCACCTCCATCGTCGCGCCGTCGCGCACGACGGGCCACATGCTGCCGCCCCGGGCGGTGCATCGCACGCGCTGGCCCTCGCGGAGCAACTCGATCAACATGCGCGCCCCGAGGTCCATGGCTCACGGCGACGATACCCCCGACGCGCAGGCGCTACCAACCGCGCGCTCTCCCGTGGCGCCCTGGGTGGTCGGCGCGTCGCTCCTCGCGGTGGCGCAGTGGGCCACGCTCCCCCTCGCCGCGCGG
>CAISKJ010000607.1 GCA_903885885.1 uncultured delta proteobacterium | reverse complement strand
TCGCGCGCCGCGGCCGTGGAGCGTGACCGCCGCGCCGTCGGGCACCAGCACGTAGCGCACGCGGGCCTCACGATACGCGCCGTCGCCGCCCGCGGCGGTGGGGCGCGCCTGGAGGCGTCCGCAGGCGATCACCGGGTCGTCGTGGCAGAGCACGCGCACGACGGCGGTCGAGTTGCGCACCGCCGCTTGCGAGAGCGCGCGCAGCAGCGCGACCCACGCGATCGTGGCGTCCTCGACGTCGCCGAGGCGGCTCCACGGCGGGCCCTCGCGCGCGCCCGCCTCGACGTGCAGCGCGCCCTCGATGGCCACCTCGGTGCCGTCGGCGAGCGCGACGCGCAACCCGTCGACGGAGCCGTGCTGCACGGTGCCGAGCGTGGTCTCGACGTAGACGGCGACCGCGGCGCCGGCTGCGTTGGGCACCCGGGCTGCATGCAGGCGCCCCGAGACCGCGACGCGCGCGCCGTCGGTGATGCCGTCGAGCGACGCGACGACGGGGGCCGCGGGGCGCGAGCGCGCGACGTCGAGGCGGTGCGAGCGGAGCCACGCCGCGAGCGCGCCGACGAAGGGCGAGAGGGCGACGGTGGTGTTCCAGAGGGCGACGGGGTTCATGCGCGGGCGGAGCTTCGCACCAAACGTGGTGTCGTTCGAAGCGCGTGAGCGCGGGGCGCACGGCCGGGCCGCGGGCTCACACCTGTCACCGAGGCTCACGATGCGCGGGGGCCGCACGCGGCGACTCCGCACGAAACGCCGGCCTGCAGGCTTCGGCACGCGGGGCGCATAGTCGCCTGCAAGCATCACGACCTGGCCGTTGGGAGACCCAGATGAAACTTCGCCACACGCTCGCCCCCGTCGCGCTCGCGCTCTTCTCCGCGTGCACCCCCTCGGAGGGCGACGCGCCGGACGCGGGCTCGCGCCCCGACGTCGCGACACGCGATGCGCCCGCATTCGACGGCAACTCGCAGGACGCAGCGATCGTCGCCCCCGGCGACGCCGGAGGCATCGACGTCGCGCCCGTCGACGTGGTGCCCGTCGACGTGGTGCCTGTCGACGTGGTGCCCGGCGATGTCGTACGCGCCGACGTGCCCGCACGCGACGCGGTGGCGTGCTCGGCGAGCGGCGCGGCGGACCTCCTCTTCGTCGTCGACAACTCGAACTCGATGGCCGAGAACCAGGCGAACCTCGTGGCGCGCTTCGGCGCGATGATCGACGCGCTCACGACCCCTGGCGCGGGCGGGGCGCCGTTGCGTGACCTGCACATCGGGGTGATCTCGACCGACCTCGGCACGCCGGGCTCCATCGTGCCCACGTGCGCCAACAGCGACCTGGGCGACGACGGGCTCCTCAACCCGATTCGCAACGGCCTCGCGATTCGCACGCACCAGCCGTGGACGACGGCACCGCCGGGGCGCAGGCCCGCGCGCTGCACCAACGACCCGACGCGGTACCCGAGCTTTCTCACCTTCGCGTCGGGCGCCACCGCTGCGCGCGCGTTGCGCGAAGACTTCGTGTGCAACGCGTACCTCTCGACGGGCGGCTGCGGGCTCGAGCAGCAGCTCGA
>CAISKJ010000606.1 GCA_903885885.1 uncultured delta proteobacterium | reverse complement strand
GGCGACGCAGCTCTCGGCCATGGAGGTCGAGCTCGTGCGCGCCGCGGGCGAGCTCACGGGCGCGCTGCGCGGTCGCCGCGACCTCGACGACCTCTTCGCGGCCCTCGAGGCCGACGCCGCGTAGCTACAGTCCTCGCGCGCAGCGAAAGCCCACGTCGGCCCGCATCTCGCGCGCGTCGACGCCGCGGCGCGCGTCGCCCCCGAGCGCGCTCGCCGTCGACAGGAACGACCCGCCGCGCACCACGCGCTGCGCGCCCGTCGCGGGCCCCGTGGGGTTCATCGCCACCCGCTCGTCGTCGCGGGGCGCGCGCGGACCGAACACGTCGGCCACCCACTCGGCGGCGTTGCCCGCCATGTCGAAGAGCCCGAACTCGCTCTGCCCCGCGGGCAGCGCGCCCACCCGCAACGGCGCGTCGCCGCAGCCCGCGTGGCGCGCGAGGGCGCAGTCGGGCGCGCGCTCGCCCCAGGGGTAGCGACGCCCCGAGATGCCGCGCGCGGCGAGCTCCCACTCGGCCTCGGTGGGGAGCCTCGCGCCGGCCCACGTGCAGTAGCGTCGGGCCATCTCCCACGACACGTTGACGGCGGGCGCGGTCGCGCGCGACGCCATCTGCGCGTAGGGGTCGGGCGCGGCGGGGCACTCGCCCGCGGTCACGCAGCGGGCGTAGGCGGCGGCGGTGACCTCGCGGCGGTCGATGGCGAAGGCGCCCACCGAGGCCCACGCGCCGCCGTAGCGAAACACACCGCCGGGCACCACGACCATCCCGCGCGCGGCCCGGGTCGCGGGCGCTTCGAAGAGCCGCGCCGAGGGGCGCTCCGCGTCGGCGCCGCCGTCGCGGGCGGGCGCGGGGGCCGTGGTCTCTTCTTCTTCGTCGTCGGCCTCGATCGGCACGCAGCGCACGCCCGCGTCGACGTGCGCGTCGAGGGCTGCGTCGCGGGGCGTCGCGGCGTCGTCGGGTTGCTGCGCGTAGGTCGCGGGCGCGGTGGCCAGCCAGGCCGCGGCGCCGAGGGCCGCGACGCACGCGGGGAGTCGAAGGCCTTCGAGCGGAGGGGGGCGCATCGCGGCGCGACGATACTCCGCGCGCGATCGCGCGGGGAGCGCGCGTGATGTGAGCTTCGGACAATCATCGGGTGCGACACGCGCTTTCACCGACGCTGAAACGATGCATCGGTTGACACCGGAGGCGCATCGGATTCAAGTTCCCTTGAACCGTCTCACGGCGCCCATGATGTGGGGGGCGCAGGGAGTGCGATCATGAAGCCATCGAGCATCACGGCAGCGGACATCTATGCGGGAGACTCGTTGGGCTCAACGTCGGTTGCCCTCGTGCGCGGCGGCGTCATCGAGATCCGCTACGACCAGTACACGTCGCGCGCGACGGCGATGCGCAGCTTCGAGCGCGCCGGCGAGCTGCTGCGAGAGAACCCCGGCGCCCACGGGCTCCTCCTCTCGATGCTTACCGCGGTAGGCCACGACCCCGGCAACACCGCCCTCGGCGTGCGCTGGATCAACGAATTTCGTGGGCAGGTTCAGCGCGCCGCGATGCTCACGCGCAGTCAGAGCATCTTGACCCTCGCGCCCATCGCGAAGGTCATGTGTCCGTGGCTCGAGGTGCAGGTCTTCGCCATCCGCGACGAGGCCCTCACGTGGTGCGAGCGCGCCGCCACCAGCACCTCGCAGACGCACGTTCGCACCGTGGGCGGCCGCAGGAACACCGCCTGACGCGACGCTCGAAAAGCATCTGAAACAAGCGTGAATCAGTAGTCGACGAGGGTGTCGACGGCCTCTTCGGCGCGCAGCGGGAGGCGCAGCGTCGACGCCTCGTCGCGGGGGCCGTAGAGGTACTGGTAGCGCGCGAGGTTCTGCACCACGCGGCGCACGTAGTTGCGCGTCTCGTCGAAGGGGATGCGCTCGACGAACACGTCGAGGTCTTCGCCGCCGAAGCCCTGGATCCAGCGGTTCATCGCGCCGGGGCCCGCGTTGAAGCTGCCCACGGCGCGCGGCAGAACGCCGTGATACTGGCGATAGAGTCGCCCGATGTACCAGCCGCCCACGCGCACGTTGTAGGCGGGCTCGAACAGGAGCTCCTCGCGGTACTCGATCTGGAGCGTCTGCGCCACGCGCCGCGTGGTGGGCGGGATCATCTGGAGCAGCCCGATGGCGCGCGCGTTCGACACGTCGCGGCCGTTGAAGCCGCTCTCCTGCCGCATGATGGCGAAGAGGTAGTTGCGGGGCAGGGCGCTCGCGTCTTCGGCGGCCTCGACGAGGGCCGCGTGGGGCCTCGGGAAGCCCGCGTCCCACACCCAGCGCGTGTCGGTGGTGGGCAGCGCGTCGAGCGCGTCGGCGTGCCGCGACGAGAGGATGAACGCCCGCCGCGCCTCGCCGACGGAGACGTAGGCGCGCGCCATCGCCTCGTCGGCGCGGTCTGACGGCACCGTGCGACGGAGGCGGTCTTCGACGGCGTTGAGGGCCGCGCCGGCCTCGAAGTCGAAGCCCAGCGCCGCGAGCCAGCGCGTCTTCGCGGGGAGCTCGACCTCGGGCGCGGGCCTCGCCGCGGGGGCCTCGGGGAGCGCCGCGACCTCGACGCCCCGCTCGCGCAGCCGCGACTCGGCGAGCAGCGCGTACCACGTGAGGGCCCGGTCGGCGAGGAGGCGCTGCCACGCGGCCAGGGCGCCGGCCTCGTCGTGGGCGCGCGCGCGGGCGAGGGCGGACCAGTACTGCCCGCGGCCCCGCTCGAGGTGGTGCGTGGCGACGGCGCCGGAGCGCGCGAGGGGCTCGATGGCGTCGGCGAAGCGACCCGCGCGGTAGAGCGTCCACCCCCAGTGCCACCAGGCCTCGACGCGCTGTCGCTCGGGCGCGTTGGGCCTGTCGGCGAGAAACGCGCGGAAGCGCGCGACGGCGCTCTCGACGCGCTCGTGGTGGGCCTCGAGCCACGCGGCGCGAAACGCGGCCTCGTCGGCCCAGCGGCCCGTGCGCGTGCGGGCCACCTCGTCGTAGGCGCGCACGGCGTCGTCGTCGCGGTCGGCGCGCGAGAGGGCGCGCGCGGCCATGAACGCGTCCTCGTCGCGGTCGGCGTTGTCGGCGTTGGCGCCCGCCGCGGCGAGGTGGCGCGCGGCGTCTTCGTAGTGCCCGCGCATGCCGTAGTAGGCCCGGCCGATCAGGTGCGCCCGGCGCGCTTCGAAGGTGCCGCGTCCTGCGGCGAGCGCGTTGAGCGTCGTGAGGGCTTCGGGGTAGCGGGCGCGCTCGATGAGCCCCGCCGCGCGCTCGAGCGACTGCGCGGGCGTGAGGGGGGCGTGCAGCCGCGCGAGCGCCGTGAGCGCCGCGTCGGCGTGGCCGCTGTCGGGCTCGTCGACGGCGATGCGTCGCCAGCACGCGGAGGCGCCGTCGTCGTCGTGGGCGCCTTCGAGGGCCTGCGCGCACTGGCGCCACGCGCGGGCGCGGTCGACGCCCGAGGGAGGGTCGCCCGCCCAGCCGCGCATGGCGCGGGCGGCGCGCTCGGTGTCGCCTGCGGAGAGGGCCTCGATGGCCGCCATGGCGCGGTCGCGCTCGCCGCCGCCGTTGGCCGCGAGGGCGTCGAAGGCGTCGCGCGCTTCGGGGTGGTGACCGGCGCGCGCGAGCGACTGGGCCTCCATGCGAAGGATGTCGACGCGGAGCGCGGGGATGTCGGCGTCGAGGCCGTGGAGCAGCGTGGCGGCGACGGCGTGGTCGCCGAGCTCGACGGCCGCGCGGGCGGCGAGGTAGCGCCCCTCACGCGAGCGCTGCACGGCCTCGGGGAGCTGTTGCAGGATCGCGCGCACGGCGCGAAAATCCATGCGGCGCACGGCGCCCACGACGGTGTCGAGGGAGGCCGGCACGGCGGGCGCGTCGAGCGCGTCGAAGGCCGCGTCGACGGCGGCGTCGGTGCGCCCGTGGGGGCTTCGCGCGTCGATGCCGTGGGCCTGCCGCGGGCGCGGCGCGTCGCGCACGCAGGTGGTGAGCGCGAGGGCGATGGCGACGAGGGCGATGCGGGGAGCTCCAGGCACGATTCAGCGTCGGGTAGCACGGGCCGTGCGCGGCGCGCGAATTCACGGCGTGCCGCGGGGCGAGAGGGCGCGGCGAGGGGTGCGTTCCGCGCCGTTGTGGGAGGTGTGACACGGCGGCGACGATGCCGTTCGGATCGCACAGGGGGGCGCGTCGCCAGCGCTCAGAGAAGCGAGGAGCGGGGGCCCGGCCCGGCGTGCGGCGGGCGCGGTCGTGTCGGTCAGGCCCGGAGCTTGAGCGGGTTGAAATCGGTGTTGGCGTCGAAGAAATCTTCGTGCTCGGCGCGCTTGAGGTACCCCACCACGAGGTAGGTAATGGGGGTGAACAGCGTCTCGACGGCGCACTTGATGAGGTAGTTGTTGATGCCCACCTCGATCACCTGCGCGACGCTCCAGCCGGGCTGACCGAGAAAGGCGAGCGGGTAGAAGATGGCGCTGTCGATGAGCTGGCCCGCCACGGTGCTGCCGATGGTGCGCGTCCACAGGTGCTTGCCCTTCGTCGCCAGCTTGAGCTTTGCGAGCACGTAGCTGTTGACGAACTCGCCGATCACGTAGGCCACCAGGCTCGCTGCCACGACGCGCGGGAGCTGCCCGAGGATGGCGTGAAACGCCGCCTGGTTGGGCCAATCGGGCGCCGGGGGCATCACGTCGGCGAGCCAGAAGACGCCCGACGCGAGCGCCGCGCAGGCGAAGCCGATCCAGATGACGCGACGGCTTCGCGCGTAGCCGTACACCTCGGTGAGCACGTCGCCGAAGATGTAGCTCACGGGGAACACGAAGATGCCGCAGCCCATCTTGTAGCCCGCCACGATGGCGACCTTGGCCGACACGAGGCTGCTGGCGACGAGGGCCGTGACGAACACGCCCACGATGAGGTCGAAGTAGCGATAGCTCGGGCCGCCCGGGGCGGGGCGGTCGGGCGACGGGGCGATCGGGGTGGCCTCCATAGGGGGACGCGAGTGTGCCCCAGCGAGCGCGCCGAGTGCGCGAGAATCGAGCGTGGGTCGCGGTGTCCCGTGGGCCGCGGTGGCCTCAGGCGCGCACGGCGACCCACACGGCGCCCGCGCCGACGCTCTCGATCTCCGCGCGCTTTGTCACACGCAGCCCGGCGCGCGCGAGCCACGCCTCGACGGCCTCGGAGGTCACCGTGGCGGTGCCCGTCTCGACCAGCAGCGTCAGGTCGAACACCGACGGGAACACCTGCGGAGCCGCCCCCTGAAAGTGCTCGTGCACCACCAGCATCCCGCCCGGCGCGAGCGACGCCGCGAGGCGCCGCACGAGGTCTTCACCCTCGGCGTGCGAGTGGTTGTGGAGCACGCTCAGCAGCAGCACGACGTCGTACGGCCCGCCGAAGGTGTCGCGCGTGGCGTCGCCTGGTTGCAGCCGCACGCGCTCGGCGAGCCCGCGCGCCGCGAGGAGCGACGGCGTCGTCGTGAGGCTCGCGGCGAGGTCGAAGATCACCGCCTCGAGCTGCGGGTATCGCGCGCAGAACGCCGCGGTGTGCAGCCCGTGGCTCCCGCCCACGTCGAGCATCGTGCGGGCGCTCGACGGGACCTCCACCGCGTCGAGAATGCGCGGCGAGACCACGGTGGCGATGGCCTCCATGTACTTCGCGAAGGCGGCGCCGAGCTCGGGGCGCTTCGCGGTCTCCTCCCAAAGCGACACCGACGGACCGCCGCGGCGGATCGCGCCCGTGAGGTCGGCGGTCATGCGCCACGCGGCGGCGGTCCATACGAGGCCCGGCGTAAAATCGGGCTGCGACGACGGGGTGAAGTGTTCGGTGATGAACGCGCCGTTGGCGTAGCGGTCACCGTCGCGCGTCACGAGCTCGTAGGCGACGAGGGCGTCGAGGAGGGCGCGCGTTCCTCTCGCGGAGGCGGCGCACGCGAGGGCGGCCTCGTCGGCGGTCGCCGGGCCCTTCGCGAGGTGGTGAAACATGCCGAGCTCGCCCGCGCTCACGATCGCGGCGCTCTTCATCATCGGTAGGTAGGCGGACATCATCGGGAGCTCGTCAGACAAGGTTGACCTCGGGGCGTACGTGTAGCGGCATGCGTGACCGCCGTCGCCGCGAAACGTCGTTCGCACAGCGCGGCTCGCGGCACCCTCGCCGGCACGCGTCGCGTCGGATGGGCCGCACTCCGATGCGCGCGCCTGCGCTTCGGCCTCGCGAACACGGGATGCGCGACGCGGCAGACAACTACACGTTGGAGGAGGTGCGCGAGGGCGACGCTCCGACGAGCTGTCGCCCCTCGCGCAGGCGCCCATTGAGGGGCGCGCGCCGAGACCTAGAGGAGGGGGAGGCGGGCGAAGAGCGAGCCCGAGCCGTTCGTCACCCAGAGGAAGCCGTCGTCGGAGACGGTGCACGCGCCGTTGTTGCCGTGGTCGCCGGGGAAGTCGGCGATGCGCGCCCACACCGCGGTGGCGATGTCGTACTGCCACATCTCGGTGCCGCTCGAGGCGCCGGCGGCGTAGATGTGGCCGCTGCGGTCGGAGCAGAAGATGTCGTTCATGTGCGCCCGCGGGTGCGGGGGCAGCGCGGTGAACGCGCCGGTGGTCGGGTTGTACGAGATGAAATCGCCCTGGGAGTAGTACGGCGCGATGTACACGAGCCCCGTGCCCGGGTCGAACGCGAGGCGCGGCTCAAAGGCCCCGGAGCCGACGGTGCTCGGCACGTAGGTGAAGGTGTTGGCGGCGATGTTGTAACGCACGACGCGGCGGTCGCCGGTCATCGCGTAGAGGTTGCCGCTGTCGTCGTGCGTGGTCATCGAGTAGTCGGTCGGGTCGACGCCGGTGCGCAGCGTCGTCCACGCGTTCGACGGGATGGAGTAGCGCATCACGTTGCCCGCGCGGATGAGCCAGAGGTCCGTGCCCACCCAGGCCATGCCCGCCCAGATGCTCACCGACGTGGGCAGCCCCGCGAGGGTCGTCCACGAGTCGCCCGAGATCGAGTAGCGCGACAGCGTGGAGTCTTGCGCGGTGTAGATGAAGTCGTTGCCCGCGGGGGTGTAGTCCGAGTAGCCCGGATACGTCGCCCCGCCGTTGGCGCGCGTCAGCCACGCGGTGCCCGTGGCGCCCGTGAAGCGCCGCGTCGTGCGGCACACGCCCGCCGAGCACACGCGGCCCGCCGCGCAGACCGTGCCGCACGCGCCGCAGTTGCTGTTGTCGCTCGCGAGGGTGCGGCACACGCCAGCGCAGTTGGTCTGCCCCGACGGGCACACGAGCGTGCACACGCCCGTCACGCAGGTGAGCCCGGAGGCGCAGGTGGTGCCGCAGGCGCCGCACGCCGCCGGGTCGGTCTGCAGGTTGCGGCAGGTGCCCGCGCAGTTGGTGAGCCCGCTGCCGCAGAGGGCGGCGCAGCTACCCGCCGAGCACACCTGGCCGGCGCCGCACGCGACGCCGCAGGCGCCGCAGTTGGTGTTGCTCGTGCTGGTGTCAACACAGAGCGCGCCGCAGGGGGTGGTGCCCGTCGGGCACGAGAGCACGCAGGCGCTCGCGACGCAGCGGCGCCCCGCGGCGCAGACGGTGCCGCAGGCGCCGCAGTGGTTGTTGTCGGTGGTGAGGTCGCGGCACACGCCCGAGCACGCGGTGAAGCCCGTGGAGCACACCACGCGGCACGTCGACCCCGAGCACGCCTGGCCGCTCGGGCAGACGGTGCCGCAGGCGCCGCAGTTGTTGTTGTCGGTGGTGAGGTCGCGGCACACGCCCGAGCAGTTGGAGAGCCCGCTGCTGCACGACACCGCGCACACGCTCGACGAGCACACCTGCCCGCTCGGGCACGTGGTGCCGCAGGCGCCGCAGTTGTTGTTGTCGGTGCGCAGGTCGCGGCACACGCCGGTGCAGTTGGTGAGCCCCGTGCCGCACGACACGCGGCACGCCCTCGCCGAGCACACCTGGCCGGTGGGGCAGACGATGCCGCACACGCCGCAGTTGTTGTTGTCGCTCGTGAGGTCGCGGCACACGCCGAGGCACTCGGTCGTGCCCGCGACGCAGCTCACGGTGCACGTGCCCGCGGAGCACACCTGGCCGGCGCCGCAGGCGCTCCCGCAGCCGCCTCAGTTGTTGACGTCGGTAATCGTGTCGCGGCACACGCCGGAG
>CAISKJ010000605.1 GCA_903885885.1 uncultured delta proteobacterium | reverse complement strand
GAGCGCAGCTCGGCGGCCTCTTCGACGTGGTCGCGACGCATCACGTCGGAGAGCGTCATCGTGAGCTCGCGGACGGCCTGCTCCATCTGCGCGCGCTCGGCACGCACCTTCGAGAGCGCGGCCGAGTGCTGCGCCAGCGCGCGCTCGAGGCGCTCGTGCTCGCCGTCGACGGGCACCTCGTCGCGCAGCCGCGCGACCTCGGCCTGCGACGCCGCGAGCTCGGAGCGCGTGCGCGCGACCTCGGCGCCCAGCGCGTCGACCACGCCCTTCAGCCGCTCGACCTCGGGCGTGAGGTCGATGACCTCGGCGCGCTCGAGGGCCTCGTCGAGCTGCGCGCGGAGCTCGGCCTCGGCGCTCTGCGTCTCGTCGAGCTCGCGCTCGAGGTCGCCCACGCGCGACGTCGCGGCCTGAGCGCGCGCGGTCGCATCGGCGAGCTGCCCGCGCAGCGCCTCGGCCGCAGCGCCCGTCGCCGCGAGCTGCGTGCGCGCCTGCTCCGCGGCCGACCCCGCGTCGGCGGACTGCTTGCGCGCGACCTCGGCGGCGGCGGTCGCTTCGGCGGACTGCTTGCGCGCAACGTCGGCGGCGGCGGTCGCTTCGGCGGACTGCTTGCGCGCCTGCGCGGTCGCCGCGGCGGCCGCGGCGGCCTGCTTGCGCAGCGCTTCGCTCTCGGCCTTCGCCGCGGCGAGGTCGCGCTCGGCGCGCTCGGACTGCTCGCGGAGCCTGCGCAGCTCGGGCTCGAGGTCGGGCGTCTTCGGGAGCTCCGGCGCGCGGCGCGACATCTGCGCCTCGAGCTCGATGCGCTGACGGAGCTTGCGCTCGTCTTCGAGCTCCTTCGACATGCGCACGGTCTTGTCGCGCGCCTTGCGGTTCTCTTCTTCGAGCTCCTTGAGGCCGTGCTCGTAGCGCTGAATCTTGACCCAGCGCTCGGCCGAGGCCGCCTCGACCTCTTTGAGCTTCTGGTCGCGCTTGGCCACCTCGTCTTCGAGGGCGCGCGTGGCGCTCGCGCGCAGGTCGGTGAGCACGTCGCCGGGGACCTGCACCACCGCGAGGGGCTCGAGCACCACCTCGCTGTCGGACGCCACGGCGATGAAGGCCTCGGGCCGCGGCGGGTCGCCGTCGATGAGCCGCGTGTCGAGCGCCACGTCGTCGGCGCCCTCGTCGAGCGACGCCACGGTGTAGCCCACGAAGGGCCCGCGCCCGAGCATGCGCACGTTGGCGAAGCGCGCGAGGCAGAGGTCTTCGAGGTCGTAGAAGCCCACCGAAGGCTTCGCGCCCGCCTCGAGCGGCACGGGGCCCGCTTCGGGCTCCGACGCGATCACCACCACGCCGTCGGAGCCGAGCGCGCGCCGCGCCTCGTCGAGCACGGCGGGGAGCGACGGCACCGAGCCCGCGTCGGGCACCACGATGACATCGACCTTGCCGTACATCGACGCGAGCGCGCCGGGCACGAGCGCGCGCACCGCGATGTCGTCGCCAATGCCGCCGAAGGAGACCACCGTGTGCGCGCCGAGCACACGCGCGCGGCGGGCCACCTCGCCCGAGGTCGGGCCCACGACGGCCACGCGGCGGCCTTCGAGGATCGGTGCGAGGTAGACAGCAAGGGCCAGGTCGGCCAGGCGGGCGCGCGTGGAGAGAGGTCCGGTGTTCATGGGGGGAGTGTCGGCTTCGGAAGGGGGGTGCAGCTTCGGTGCCCTTGCAGGGCGCGCGAGTCTAAACGCTCGGCGGTGCTCGTGACTACCGTTCCCGGTGCACCCCGCGAAGATCGCGGCTCAGCCCGGGAGGGCGCCCGCCTCGCGGAGGAGCGGCGCGAGCTCGCCGCGGCCCTGCAGCTCGCGCACGATGTCGCAGCCGCCCACGAATTTGCCGCCTACGTAGAGCTGCGGCACCGTGGGCCAGTTGGTAAATTCCTTGATGCCCTCGCGCATCGACGGGTCGGCGAGCACGTTGACGTCTTTGTAATCGAGCTTGTGGCTCGCGAGAATCTGCGCGACCGCCCCCGAGAAACCGCACTGGGGGAAGTTCTTCGTGCCCTTCATGAAAAGCACGACCTTGTGGCCCTGCACGAGGCCTTCGATCTTCTGACGGGTAGCTTCATCCATGTTGCTGGCTCACGCTCCTGGTGCGCCAGCTAAGTCGCTTCGTGCGCAGTGTCAACGGCCGCGGAGGTACGCGCAGGTCGCGGCGTCGTACCAGCGGTCGAGCGCGGGGGCCGTCGAGGTGACGTGCCACGCGTTGGCGCCGCCCACGACGAACGCGAAGGTGGGGTCGTTCAGCACGTGCAGTTCGGCGCTCGCGGGCACGCCCAGCGAGGTGAGCATGGTGCCGAGCTGGCGCGTGGAGCACGCGGGCGTCGGCGTGGCCCTGGGGTTCTCGGTGCGACGCCGCACGCCCCACGTGGTCGCGTAGTTGATGCCCGACGCGGTGAAGGTGAACTTCTTGATCGCGTCGCGGCGGTCGCGCTCGAGGTACGACGACACGCGCGACGGCGAGAAGTACTCGACGGTCACCGTGTGGCTCGCGTTGCTGAGGTCGACGGTGCCGTTGGGGCTCATGCCGTTGATGTTGATCGAGCTGAACACCGCGTCGTTGCGCCAGTTGCGCGCGAGCTCGCCGGCCGCGCGGATCATCGCGTCGGGGTCGGCGGCGTGCTCGTCGATGCTGTACGCGGTGAGGCTGCGGTGGCCGGGGCTCGCGTAGCCCTTGATGCCCGACCGTGCGAGCGCAGCGAAGCACGAGAGCGCAACCACGCCGAGCACCGGGAGAATCACCTTGAGCATGCCGCCGCGCGAGGCGGGCGCGGGCATTCCCACCGCGTAGGCGCCCTGCGGCGGAAACCCGCCCTGCTGCGGAAACCCGCCCTGCTGCGGAAACCCACCCTGCTGCGGAAACCCGCCCTGCTGCGGGAACCCGCCCTGCTGCGGGAACCCGCCCTGCTGCGGCGCCCCGAAGCCGCCCGGCTGCGGCGCCCCGGGCATCGAGGGCTGCGGCTGAAAGCCTCCGCCGAAGGCCTGCGGAGCCCCGCCCTGCATCGACGGCTGCGGCCCCGCGACGGGCGTCGGCGGCGCGCCCCACGCGGCGGCTCCACCGGGCGGCGTCGCCATCTGCGGGATGGCCACGGTCGCCGCGATCGCGGCCTGACCGCCCTGCGCCGACGACGGAGCCTGCGCCTGCGCCGCGCCGGGTTGCATCTGCGCGGGGGTGTTGCACTGCGGGCAGTACGCGAAGCCCGTGGCGGTCGGGATCCAGACGGTGGCGCCGCAGCGCTGACACGGACTCTGCACGAACGGATTCATGTGATCTCACCCATCGCTTTGAAGCTCCATTTCACGCTATCACACGGCCCCACCGCGCCACGAACATCCGCACGAGCGAAACCGACGATGCACGACGACGAAGGCCCCACGGCAGCACCGAGCACCCCCGCGCGACCGCCGCGGCACGAGCCTCCGAGCGGGTGGAAGATCGCGGGGGTTCTCACCGCGATGCTGGTGTTCTGCTGCGTGGCCTGCGTCGGGGTGACCTTCGCGTACGGGTACTTCGTCGAGGTGAAATCGCTTCGCTAGAAGAGCCTCTACGCGAAGGTGACGTCGAGGCCCGCCGACGCGAGAATGGTCGCGCGCAGCGTGGCGAAGAGCTCGTCGCCGCGGCCTTTGTCGTCGAGCCAGCGCCCCGTGGCGGGGTCGTAGTCGAAGTGCCAGGCGCGCGAGCGGGCGGCGAGCCAGATCTGCCGCGTGGGGCGCTGCGTGTTCACGATGCACTTCGACTTGTCGCGAAAGGTGATGGTGATCACATCGCCGGCCCGGTAGGCCTCGGCGTCGTCGGGGTCTACGCGGTCGAGCGCGTCTTCGAGGGTCTTGAAGGCTTCGTCTACGAGGTGCAGATAGCGGGGTTCGTCGAGCATAGGGGGCGCCAATCTGAGTCTGTCTGCCCGTCGCGCACAAGAGCCTATGGCATCGACGAAGCTTCGCGCCGTAGTCTCTCGCTTCCAATCATGGACCCGACGTTCAAGCGATTCCGCGGCACGTTCTCGTATCTCACCAGCGACGCGCTCGAGGCGGCTGTAAACTGCGCCCTCGCCCTCGAAAAGCCCCTTCTGGTGAAGGGCGAGCCCGGCACCGGCAAGACCCTGCTGGCCGAGGCCCTCGCGAGCGCCCTCGAGGCGCCGCTCCTCACGTGGCACGTCAAGAGCACCACCCGCGCGCAAGATGGGCTCTACGTGTACGACACCGTCGCGCGCCTCTACGACTCGCGCTTCGGCGACGGCGATGTGAAGGACATTCGCCGGTACATCAAGTACGGGCCGCTCGGCGAGTCGTTCCGCGCGCCCCAGCGCGTGGTGCTGCTCATCGACGAGGTCGACAAGGCCGACCTGGAGTTTCCCAACGACCTGCTCCACGAGCTCGATCGCATGCGCTTCCGCGTGAGCGAGACCGGCGACGAGGTCGTGGCGCAGCAGCGCCCCGTGGTGGTGATCACCAGCAACAACGAGAAGGATCTGCCCGACGCCTTTCTCCGCCGTTGCGTGTTTCACTTCATCGACTTTCCCGAGCAGGAGCTCATGCGGCGCATCGTGGGGGTGCACCACCCCGACGTGGATCGCGCGCTCGTCGACCAGTGCCTGTCGATCTTCTTCGAGCTTCGCGCCATGAGCCGCATCCGCAAGCGCCCCAGCACGAGCGAGCTCGTCGACTGGATCGCCGTGCTCCAGCGCGCGGGCGTCACGTCGGTGAAGCTCGACCGCGAGATGCCCTTTCTGGGCGCCCTGCTCAAGAAGGAGCAAGACCTCGTGGCCTTCGCCGACCAGCTCGCGGGCGGCAAGAAGTACCGGAGCTAAGGGGCGCGCGGGCGATGTTCATCCCCTTCGTGTACGAGCTCCGTCGGCGCAAGGTGCCCGTGGGCACGCAAGAGACCTTGTCGCTCGCGCGCGCCCTCGCGCAGGGCCTGCACGACAGCTCGCTCGAGGGCTTCTACAACGTCGCGCGGGCGCTGCTCATCCACGACGAGAAGCACCTCGACGACTTCGACCTCGCGTTCGGCGAGTACTTTCGCGGCGTGGCCTTCGACGCCAAGAAGGTCACCGACGAGATGCTCGAGTGGCTGCGCGACGTGAAGAAGATGCGCGAGCTCACCGACGACGAGAAGGCCCTCATCGAGGCCCTCGACCCGGAGGAACTGCAGCGCCAGTTCGAAGAGAGACTGAAGACCCAGAAGGAGCGCCACGACGGCGGCAACCGCTGGATCGGCACCGGCGGCACCTCGCCCTTCGGCCGCGGGGGCTTCAACCCCGCGGGCATCAACGTCGGCGGCGGCGGCGGAAAGAGCGCCGTGAAGAGCGCCGACGCCCGTAAATACAAGGGCTATCGCAGCGACCTCATCTTCGACCTGCGGCAGATCGAGGTGGCGCTCCGCAAGCTCCGGGCCTTCGTGCGCGAGGGCGCGCAGACCGAGCTCGACGTCGAGGGCACCATCGACGCGACGGCCAAGAACGCCGGCGAGCTCGAGGTGGTGATCCGCCCGCCGCGCAGGCCCGACACGCGGGTGATTCTCGCGATGGACGTGGGCGGCTCCATGGACCCCTACGCCGACGCCGTGTCGCAGCTCTTCTCGGCCGCCAAGAAGGCCACGCACTGGAAGGAGCTGCGCACCTTCTACTTTCACAACTGCGTGTACGGGCGGCTCTATCGCACGGAGCATTTCGGCGACCCGGTGACGGTGCCCGAGCTCTTGCGGCAGTGCGGCCCCAACTACAAGCTCGTGTTCGTGGGCGACGCGCTCATGGCGCCGTACGAGCTGCTCTCGAGCGGCTCGCTCGGGCCCGGCGAGCCCCCGACGGCGGGCATCCACTGGCTCAACGCCATGCGCGAGCACTTTCACCACACGGTGTGGCTCAACCCCGAGCACCCGCGCGACTGGAAGGGCAACACCATCGAGGTGGTGCGCGGGGTGTTCCCGATGTTTCACCTCACGCTCGAGGGGCTCACCGAGGCCGTCGCCACGCTCACGCGCCGACGGTAGAGCCGTGACAGCGCCGCGCGAGGGCGCGTATCGTGACCGCCTACGATGGAGGTCTCGATGCGTCGCTGGTGGGTGCTCGCTGCGTGCCTTGCGCTCTCGTGTACCGCCAACAACGGAGCGGTGTTTTTTCTCGACGACGACGGCGGCGAGGCGGGAGACGCGCGCGTCGACAGCCGCACGCCGACGGACGCGACGAGCGCCGTCGATGGCCCCGTGACCGTCCCCGACGGCGGCGGCACCGACCTCGGCGCCGGCACCGACCTCGGCGGTGACAGCGCGGTCACGGCCGACGTGACGAGCGTCTACGACACGGGCACCAGCGGCGCGACAGATGGCTGCGCCGTGGCCGCGTGCACGCCGCGACCGACGGGCTGCGCGCCCCGCGAGACCTGCGGCAACGGCCTCGACGACGACTGCAACGGCATGGCCGACGACGTGTGCGCGTGCGTTCCGGGCACGGTGCAAGACTGCTTTCTCGGACCGCCTGCGCGGCAGCGCGTCGGCGCCTGTCAGGGCGGCACGCAGCGCTGCGAGGGCACCGGCGAGTTCGGCCGCTGGGGCGCGTGTCAGGGCGGTATTTCACCGGGCGCCGAGGTCTGCAACGGCCTCGACGACGACTGCGACGGCTGCGCCGACAACGGCCTCTGCTGCACCCCCGCCATCACGTGCCCGGCCCCCGGCGACCCGCGCATCCCCGACGGTCAGCCCTTCGCCAACTACCCGCTGCGCGGGGGCCTCTTCTACACGGGCGCCGCGCGCTCGTGGAACTGGCGCGTCGAGGGCGGCCCCTGCGACACGCTGCTCCCGCGGCCTACCTTCGAACTGCTGGGCGTCGGCGGGCGCGACGTGATCTTTCGCCCGACGCTCTCGGGCGACTACCGCGTGACGCTCACGGTGGTGACCTCGACGGGCGAGCGCCTCACCTGCACGTGGATCGTTCACATCGTGGGCCCCGGTCTGCGCGTCGAGCTGTGCTGGGACACGTCGACCACCGTCGACCTCGACCTCTACGTGCACGACCCGCGCAACACGCGCCCGTGGTTCGACGACACGTCGGGCCCCAACACGTCGGTGAACGACAACTCGTGCAACTGGTCCAACTGCGAGGCCGTGCTGCGCGGCACGGGCCTGCGCTCGAACTGGGGCTACCGTACGTCTCCCCTCTCGGCCTGCGAGAACGGCCCCCACGGCGCCGACTGGCGCGCGCTCGGCGTGTGCGGCAACCCGCGCCTCGACATCGACAACAACCTCTCGAAGGCCACCGGCGTGCCCGAGAACCTCAACGTCGACACGCCGCGCAACGGCGAGCGCTTCCGCGTGATGGTGCAGAACTTCACGGGCACCGCGGCGCGCCCCATCGTGAACGTGTACTGCGGCGGTCACCTGCGCGCGACGGTGGGCGGCGCCCCCGACACGCTGCCCGACTTCACCGGTCGGCCGGGCTCGGTCTCCATCGGCGCCATGTGGCGCGCCGTCGACGTGGTGACCAACGTCGACGCGACGGGCACGACCACCGACTGCGCGGTGACCCCGCTGCACGCGCCCGGCGCCACGTCGGGCTTCTGGGTCACCCGCGAAGACCCCTCGTACTGACGCTCACCCGCAGTTGAAGCTCGCGTTGACGGTGCGCACCGCGCCGCTCTGCAGCTGCGTGCACGCCGCGCCGTTGAAGCGAATCTCGCGGTACGTGGTGTCGGTGTACGACCACCCGTTGGCGGGGTCGCGCGCGATCATCGCGCCGTCGAGCTGCACCGTGACGAGGTCGGGGCGCCCGGGCACGGCGCCGAAGCGATACGTGCAGCTCGCCGCGGCGGCCGTGATGGCCCGCAGCGCCGACTCGAGCGACGCCGTGGAGCCCGCCTCGTAGAAGCGCACCACGCCCGCGCGAGGGCGGCCGCCCGCGTCGGCCATCACGTTGAGCGGACCGTAGAGCGACGTGTCGCCGCCGGGAATGCCCAGCACGAAGGTGTCGACGCCGATCGCGCGGATGCGCGCGAGCTGGGCCACCACGTCGGACACGGCGCCGCCGCAGTTGGGCGCGCCGTCGGTCGCGAGCACGATGAAGCGCCGCCGCGGCGAGGCCGCCGCGCGGAGGTATCGCTCGGCCGTCTGCAGCGCGCCCAGCGTGGGCGTGAGCGCCGTGCGGAAGGGGCCGCGCACCGCGAGGTACGACGCGATCACCGAGCCCGCGGGCTGTACGACGGGCACCTGCGGCGTGGCGGGCACCGCGCACGCGTCGGGCTCGGGGTAGATCACCAGGCCCATGTAGAGCGTGGCGTCGAGGGGCGGGAGCACCGCGCGCACCGCGGAGACGAGCGCGTTCCACCGCGTCGAGCCGTCGCTGGTGAGCGAGCTCATGGACCCCGAGCGGTCGACGACGAAGAGCACGTCGGCGGGCGTGGCCGTGAGGGTGAAGCGCTGGCCGCCCGTCATGCAGGGGCGGCACTCGAGCGCGCCCGCGCAGCGCGCGTCGGCGCAGTCGACGCGGCCGTTGCAGTCGTTGTCGACGCGGTCGGTGCAGTCTTCGGTGGAGGGCAGCGACTGCATCTCGCAGCTCCCCCACGCGGAGCCCGCGGTGAGGCCCGCGACGCAGCGCTGCACGCCCGGGCGGCAGGCGCCGATGTTGGCCGTGACCAGCGGGCCCTCGTAGCAGGGGCGCGTCTGCCCGAGGTTGCACTGGCAGTCTTCGTCGATGACGCCGTCGCAGTCGTTGTCGACGCCGTCGCACACGTCGGGTCGCGGGAGCACCTCGCCCGCGCACACGCCCCACGTCGTCTGGCCGCCGACGCCCGGCGCACACACCTGCGCGCCGTCGCGGCACGCGCCCACGTTGCGCGTGCGCGACGGGCCGCCGTAGCAGCCGCGGCGCTCGCCGATGCGGCAGAGGCAGCCCTCGTCGACCTCGCCGTCGCAGTCGTTGTCGAGCTGGTCGCACATCTCGAGCTGCGGCGCGCCGGAGCCCTCGCACGCGCCCCACGCGCCGAACTCGCCGGTGCCCTCGCAGCGCTGCGCGCCGCGCCCGCAGGCGCCGCGGCCGGCCTGCGTCGGGGTGCCGACGTAGCAGGGCTGCGTGTCGCCGGGGATGCACGCGCAGCCGTCGTCGGCGCGGCCGTCGAGGTCGTTGTCGAGGCCGTCGTCGCACACCTCGCGCGTCGCCACGTAGGGGCCGTCGGCGGCGGCGCCGTCGGGGCGCGCGCCCG
>CAISKJ010000604.1 GCA_903885885.1 uncultured delta proteobacterium | reverse complement strand
CGCCGTCGTCGAGCGCCTCGACGCAGCGCGCCCTCGCGTGGACGGCGGGGGGCGTCGCGGTCGCGGGCATCGCGCTCGGTGCGGTGTTTCTGGGGCTGCGCAACAGCAGCGCGACGGCGTTCAACGAGCGCAACGTGAACGCCGACCGCGGCGACGACTGCGCGCGCGGCTCGACGGTGCCGTCGTGCGTCGACGCGGAGTCTACGGTGTCGACGCAGGGCGCCCTCTCGACGGTGGGCTTCGTCGTCGGAGGCGCGGCGGCGATCGGGTCGGCGGTGCTCTTTCTCACGCTCCCGTCGACGCGTGCGTCGAGCGCCACCGGGCTGCGCGCGTGCGGAGCCTCGACGAGCGGCGACGGCTTCAACGCGTCGTGTGCGATCGCCTTCTGATCAGGTGCCGACGATGAACACTGCGCGAATCATGCTCTGCCTCGCCGCCGCCTCGCTCGGATGCGTCGAGCTCCAGTACGCCGACGTGGGCCCCGACGCGCTGGCGCCGCAAGACGTCGTCGACGCCGCCGACGTGCGCGACGCGCCCGACGTCACCGACGCGCCGCGCGACACGCCCGCAGACGCCGCCGACGTGCGCGACGCCTCCGACGTGGTCGATGCCGCGGACGTGCGCGACGTGCTCGATGCCCCTGACGTTCGCGATGTCGTCGACGTGCTCGATGCGCCCGACGTACTCGATGTGCCCGACGTCCGCGACGTGCCCGATGTGCTCGATGCACCCGACGTACGCGATGCCCCCGACGTGCCCGTCACGCTCGTCGACGTTGTCGTCGACACGCCCGCTGACGTGGGCCCGCGCGTTGATGTCCCCGTCGACAGCGGATCGTTCACGATCGTAGACGCGGGCCTCTCGATGCCCACGGCGTCCTACTCGCAGTATTTGTACCCGGTATCCGAAGCGGTCGATGGCCTCGTCAACACGCACGGCTGGGGCATCGGCAGCAACGGTGACGGCGGCACGGGCGTCGGCCGATCGCAGACGGCGGCTTTCGAATTCACCACCGATACGCCGCCCGCACCGCGCGGCATGCGCCTCGTCGTCGCGCTCAATCAAAACCTCATCCCCAGCTTTCGCCTCGGTCGCTTTCGCCTCTCGGTCACCGATGCGCCGCGCACCGACTTCTGCGACGGCGTGGCGACGGGCGGCAACACCGGCGCCACCGCGATCTGGTCGGTGCCCGCGATCATTTCTGCGACCGCCACGGGCGCGACGCTCACGCCCCAGGGCGACGGCTCGATCGTCGCCTCGATGGGGACCAGTGCGACGATCTACACGATCACCCTCGAGACAGTGCTGTCGCAGCTCACGGGGCTACGCATCGAGGCCCTCGCCGACCCCGTTCCCACCGACGCGGGCCCCCCCAACGGAGGCCCAGGATGGGGCACGCTGCCGGACCGGGGCAACTTCGTGCTCACCGAGATCTCTGTCACGGTGAGCTCGCGCTGACCGCGCGACGCCGCCACGCCCCCGCCAGCGCCACCATCTGCGCGGCGAGCACCGCCGCGAGGCACCACGCCGACAGCGCGGTGTAGCGCGCGGTGATCTTCGCCTCGGTCCACCCGTGGTCGTCGCGCAGCTTCGTCATGTCGCCCGTGTCGGCCAGCGCCGCGTCCCACGGAATGAGGTCCCAGTCGCGCGCGGCCTCGCGCCAGAAGAGCGCGGCCCCCACGAAGGCGCACGCCCCGAGCGAGAGCGCGATCCACCGCGCGCGCGGCCACCGCAGCGCCGCGGGCATGTCGAAGTGCGCCAGCACCACGAGCAGCGCGCCGAGCACCATCTCGCCCGCGCAGCCGCCGAAGGTGCGCAGCATGTCTTGCGTCGTCTCGCGGAGCCCCCAGGTGCACACCAGCGCCGCGAGCCCGTAGGCGCCGCACGTCGCGGTGAGCGCCCACGCGCGATGGCGCAGCCCCGCCCACGCGCCCGCCGCGCACAGCGCGAGCACTCCCGCGTGCATCGTGAGGCTCCGCCCGGGCACGGTGAACGTCACCCCGATGGGAAGGGGCACCGACACGTTGCCGCACGCCCACGCCACCGACGCGTGACCGAGCTCGTGGAGCGACACGCGAATGCCCTGCAGCAGAAACGCCCCGACGCCCGTAGCGTGCACGAGCGCCACGACGCCGAACGACACCGGCACCGCGAGCGCGCACTGCCGCAGCGTGAGGGCCGACGCGTCGACGGGGCGCTCGGGCGCCGCGACCAGCACCGCCGCGACGAGAGCCTCCGCGAGCGCCACGGGGGCCCGCGCGCGCGGCGTTTGCTCGGCGAGCGCGCGCAGGCTCGCGAGCGACGCGAGCGGCGTGAAGACGCCCTCGCACTGCGGACATCGCGCGACGGTGGGCGCCCCCGGCGCGCGGGCGAAGGGAACGGTCACGAGGCACACGCCGGGGCAGCGCGGGCACAGCGGCGCGTCGGGCGGAGCGGGCGCCACGTCGTCGAGCGGGTCGGCGAGGTCGCGGCGCGCGCCGAGCACCCGCGCGAGCTCGCCGCGGTCGAACCACGCGCCCTTGCAGCGCGGACACAGGTCGAGCTCGGTGCCCGCGTCGAGGGAGAAGGCTTCGAAGGCGACGCGGCAGCGGGGGCAGCGCGGCGCGTCGGTCATCGCCCGAGCGTGTCGAGCACGAAGCTCTTGTTGCCCGAGTGCTTCTGGCTCCCCACCACGATGGCCACCGTGTCGCCGTCGCGCGCGTGGAGCACGGTGCGCGCGATCTCTTCGGCGATGCGCAGCGCGTCGTTGGGCATCTCGGGCATCTCGCGGCACACGGGGATCACGCCCCACTGGAGCGCCAGCCGCTGCGCGACGGAGAGCGCCGGCGTCACCGCCACGATGGGCGCGCGCGGGCGAAACTCGGCCACCAGGTTGGCGGTGTAGCCCGAGCGCGAGAACACCACGATGCCCGCCAGCTTCGCGTGCCGCGAGGTCATCGCCGCCGAGGCCGCGCAGGCGCTCGCGAAGTCCCACCCGATCGTGTGGGCCGCCTGCGAGTCCATGGCGCGAAACAGGTCCGACGACTCGATCTCGCGCACGATGGAGTCCATCATGCGCACCGACTCGACGGGGTAGCGCCCCGAGGCCGTCTCGCCCGAGAGCATGAGCACGTCGGTGGCGTCGAGCACCGCGTTGGCCACGTCGGCCGCCTCGGCGCGCGTGGGGCGCGGCGAGCGGATCATCGAGTCGAGCATCTGCGTCGCGGTGATCACCAGCTTGTTGCGCTCGTTGGCGAGCCGAATGGCGTGCTTCTGCACCAGCGGCACCTTCTCGGGGCCGAGCTCGACGCCCAGGTCGCCGCGCGCCACCATGATGCCCTGGCACCGATCGATGATGGCCACGAGGTTCTCGACCGCCTCGGGCTTCTCGATCTTCGCGATGAGGGGCACACCGTCGCCGATGAGGGCGCGGGCCTCGTCGAGGTCGCTCGGGCGACGCACGAACGAGAGCGCGAGGTAGTCGACGCCGAGCTCCATCGCGAGCTTCGCGTCGGCGTGGTCTTTGAGCGTGAGGGCGGGCACCGCGAGGGTCGCACCAGGCACGTTGATGCCCTTGCGGTCCGAGAGCACGCCGCCCACCTCGACGAGGCACACCACGTCTTCGCCGAGCACCTCGCGCACCCGAAAGCGCAGGAGCCCGTCGTCGAGGAGCACCGTGTCGCCCGCGCTGAGGTCGTTCGCGAGGGGGTAGGTGCACCACACCGCCGTCGCGTCGCCGGGCACGTCGCGCGTGGTGAGCGTGAAGGTCTGCCCCTCGACGAGCGTGACGGGCCCGCTGGCGAAGGTGCCGCAGCGGATCTTCGGCCCCGAGAGGTCGCCCAGAATGGCCACGTGCTTGCCCGCGCGCTTCGAAGCGTCGCGAATGTTCGCGACGGTGGCGCGGTGCTCTTCGGCGAGGCCGTGCGAGAAGTTGACCCGAAACCCGTTGACCCCCGCGGCGATCAGGGCGTCGAGCATGGCGGGCTCACGGCTCGCGGGGCCTACCGTGGCGAGGATCTTCGCGTTACGCATGGCCGCGAGTCTCTCACAGACCCGCGGCGCGAGAAGAGGGGCCGCGCGTTCAGCCGAGGCGCGACGGCGCGCGGGCCTCGACGGGGCCCTCCATGAGGGCGCGCACGGCGGCGAGGTCGCCGTCGCCGGGCCTGCCCCACTCGGGCTGGTAGTTGAACACCTGGGTCACCCCGCGGGCTTCGAAGTGGTCGCTCAGCAGGTCGAGGTGCTCGCCGCGCAAGAAGGCGGGATGGGGCACGCCGCACGCGCGGCAGAGGGCGAGCACCTCCTTGCGGAGGGTGACCAGGTAGTTGGCGAGGCGCGCGGATTTGAGCGTCGGGTCGAGGCCGCGCATGAGCCACTTGTTCTGCGTGGCGATGCCCGTGGGACAGTGCCCCGTGTGGCAGTTTTGCGCTTGAATGCAACCGATCGCGAGCATGGCCTCGCGGGCCACGGCCACCACGTCGCAGCCGAGCGCAAAGGCGAACAGCACCTGCTCGGGGAAGCCCAGCTTGCCCGAGCCGTTGAACACCACGCGGGTGTGCATCCCCCGCTCGGCGAACACCCGGTACACCTTGGAGAAGCCTATTTTAAAGGGCTGCGCGACGTGGTCGGTGAACACCAGCGGGCCCGCGCCGGTGCCGCCCTCGCCGCCGTCGATGGTGATGAAGTCCACGCCGCGCCCGGTGGTCTCCATGAGGCGCACGAGGTCTTCCCACAGCTTCATCTGGCCGACGGCCGACTTGATGCCGACGGGCAAGCCGCCCGACGCCTCGGAGATCTTCTCGACGAAGTCGAGCAGCTCGTCGGCGTCGCGAAAGGCCGAGTGCGCCGCGGGAGACACGCAGTCTTTGCCGAAGGGCACGCCGCGAATCTCGACGATCTCGCGGGTGATCTTGGCGGCCGGAAGAATGCCGCCGGCGCCGGGCTTGGCGCCCTGACTGAGCTTGATCTCGACGGCCCGCACCTGGTTCTTCGCCACGGTCTCGACGAAGCGCTCGAGGCTGAAGCGACCGTCGGGCTCACGGCACCCGAAGTAGCCCGTGCCGAGCTGCCACACGAGGTCGCCGCCGTGCTTGTGGTACGGCGAGATGCCGCCCTCGCCCGTGCTCTGCCAGCAGCCCGCGAGGGCCACGCCGCGGTTGATGGCCTCGACGGCGTTGCCCGAGAGCGAGCCGTAGCTCATGCCCGACACGTTCACGATCGAGGCGGGGCGAAAGGCCTTCTTGCGGCCGCGAAAGGCGCCCATCACCTTGGCCGCGGGCACGCGGTACATGGGGTCGTAGCCCGCGTCGCCCACGTGCGGGTCGAGCAGCGGAAAGGCCGCGTGCTTGATCACCACGTAGCCGCTCGAGCGCTCGAGGTCGTTGTCGGTGCCGAAGCCGAAGTAGTTGTTCTCCTTCTTCGACGACGCGTACACCCAGCGGCGCTGGTCGCGCGAGAAGGGCAGCTCCTCGTCGTTGCTGGTCACGATGTACTGCCGCAGCTCGGGGCCCACGGCCTCGAGCAGGTAGCGAAAGTGCCCGATCACAGGAAAGTTGCGCAGAATGGCGTGGCGCTTCTGCGTGAGGTCGTACACGACGACGAGCACGAGCAGCGAGCCCACAAAGATCAGAAACGGGGTCATCGAAGAGGCGCCTCCACCGCGGTGAAGGCGCACGATAACACAGGCGCCTAGCGCGCCCCGGTGACGTCGACGTCGCCGAATTCGTGCGCCGCGGTGACGAACGCGCTCGGCGTCGCGAGGCTGCGCGCGGTGCCCGGCGCCGAGAGCGCGGTGGGGTTCGAAAGCGCCACGCGGTAGCTGCCCAGCGCGACCGAGAGCGTGAAGCGCCCGTCGGCGCCGGTGACGGTGCGGTCGACGAAGAAGGGCTCCTCGGCGGAGCTCGCGCGCTCCACGACGGCGATCCACCCCGCGGCGGGAACGGCCCCGAGCATCGCGCGCCCGGTGAGCGCGAAGCGCTGCGCGGCGGCCTCGGACTGCGGCACAAAGAGAATCGCGCAGGGATTGCGCTCGCTCATCGCCGCGAGCGGCGACCCGACGGGGCAGCGCCCGCTGCGGAGGTTCGCGGGGTCGTGCACGTCGCGCGACAGGGTGCTCGACGCGTCGCCCGCGAGCGCGTCGCCGACGGCGCGAAACACGTAGCTGTAGGTGCCCACGGGGAGCTCGCCGGTCGCCCGCCACGTGTCGCCGTCGAGGGTCATCGCGGCGAAGGGGCGCGCCCAATCGTCGGAGCGTCCGAAGGCGCCGAACACCTCGACGGAGCGCACGCCGGGCCAGCTCGGGCGCAGCGCGGGCGCAGCGCGAAGCGCACGGGCATGCGGGGTCGCGTATCGACATCGGGCGCCGCGTCCGCCGTCGCGTCAGCGGTCACGTCGGGCCCGAGGTCCGTCGCGACCGCGCCGTCGTTCGAGGCGTCGGCGGCGGGCGCGGCGTCGACGGGCGGCGTCGCGCTCTCACACGCCGCGAGCGAGAGGGCGAGGCAGAAGCAAAGGGTGCGCATGGAGCGCGAGCGTTCGCACGGCGCGTGCCCGTCGAAGAGACGCGCGTCGGGCGCTGCCGTTTGCGAGCGCAGCCTCGCGCGCGGCAACGGGCGAAACGTAAGCGTTTCGCGCAGGGCGCACGGCGTTCTCGGCGCGCGCGGGGGGAGCGCGCCCCATTGCCCTCGCGGCGCAACGACGCCATACCCTCGCGCCTATGAGCACCGACGAGGCCGCGCCGCCGTTTCGCTTCACGCGCGAGAGCCGCATTCGCATCGACGCCGACGGGCGCATCTGGCACGAGGGCGAGCGCATCGCGCACCCGCGCCTCGAGCGCGCGCTCGCGTCGTGGGTCGACTTCGACGACGCCGCGCGGCGCTACGTGCTGCGCAACGCCATCGACTGGTGCTTCGTCGCCGTCGACCTCGCGCCCCTCGTGGTGCGCCACGCGTGGGTGCGCGGCGACGGCGTCGAGGTCGAGTGCTCCGACGAGGCGCGCGAGGCCCTGCGCCTCGACACGGTGCACGTGCGCCCCGACGGCGAGGTGTTCGCCTACGTGCGCGGCGGCACGCTGCTCGCGCGCTTCGACCGCGCGGCGGCCTTCGCCCTGCTCGAGCACGCCGAGCTCACCGCCGACGGTGCGCCCGCGCTGCGCCTCGACGGCGCGCTCGTGCCCCTGCGCACCGTGAGCGCCGACGCGCGCCTCCCGCCGCGGCCCGGGGCCTCCGCCGCGCTCGCTGCGCCCTCGACGTAGCGCGCGGACGGTGGTACCGCAACGCCCCTCTATAGCCATGGTCACCGTCACGCTCTACACCCGCGCGGGCTGCCACCTCTGCGACGACGCGAAGGCCGTGCTCGACGCCGTTCGGGTCGATCACCCCTTCGCCCTCGAGGTCGTCGACATCGACGGCGACCCGTCCCTCGTCGCGCTCTACACCACCGAGGTGCCCGTGATCGCTGTCGACGGTCGCAAGGCGTTCAAGTATCGGGTCGCCCCCGAGGCCCTCGTCGCGCGCCTCGCGCGAGGTGCCGCGTGAGCGCGCGCGCCAGGGCGCTCTCGTGGGCGCAGCGCTCGCCGGCGGTCGCTGCGAGCGTGCTCGCGTTCCTCGCGGCCTCGGTGGGCGGCGGCATCAGCTTCGG
>CAISKJ010000603.1 GCA_903885885.1 uncultured delta proteobacterium | reverse complement strand
GGCGCGTCGGTCATGAGCTTCGCGCGGCCCGTGTCGGTGGCGAACACGCGGCCCGCGAAGGCCACCGTCGGCGCGCGGGGGTTGCGCACCGGGGCGCGCTCCACGTCGTCGAGCGAGGCGCCCGTGAGCATGCGCGCCTTCCAGCTCCGCGCGTCGCCCGCGAAGTGCGCGCCGAGGCCCACGCGCGCGGCGAGCCCCTGGACGATCTCGTAGTCGGTGCGCGCCCCGTCGGTGCGCACCACGGGGCGCACCACGTTGAGGTAGTGGTGCCCGTAGGCGCCCACCACGTCGTCGTCTTCGAGCATCGTGGCGGCGGGGAGCACCACCGTGGCGAGGCGCGCCGTGTCGGTGAGCACGCTGTCGACCACCACCACGAAATCCCTTGTTTCAAGGGCATTCACGGTAACATGGGAGTCGGGGAGCATCGCGACGGGGTTGCCCGCGGTGACCCACACCGCGCGCACGGGCGGGTCGCTCGCGGCGAGGATCGCATGGCCGAAGAGGGGCTCGCTGAGCGTGCGCGGCGGCGGCGCGACATCGACGAACGACGTGTCGAAGGCCCCCCGACGGCGGAAGTAGAACGACACCCCGCCGCCCGCCACGCCGACGTTGCCGGTGATGAGCCCGAGCGCGTCGAGGGCGCGCACGATGGCGCTCCCGTTGGCGCGGCGCTGCATGCCCCAGCCCACGAGAATGGCCGCGGGGGTCTCCCTCCCGTAGAGCTCGGCGAGGGCCTCGACGGCGTCCACGGGCACGTCGGCCTCGGCGGCCCACTGCGCCACGGTGCGCGTGTGGACGAGCGCGCGAAACGCGTCGAGGTGGTCGCACCAGCGGGCCGCGTCGGGGTGCGTGTAGCCCCGCGCGAAGAGCGTCTGCGCGACGGCGAAGGCGAGCGCCACGTCGCCGCCGGGGCGCGGCTGCACGTGCAGCGAGGCGAGGCCCACGCCGCGGTGCGCGACGGGGTCGACGAGCGCCACGCGGGCGCCGCGCTTGCGGGCCTCGGCGAGCACGGGCAAGAGGTGCGGCGACGAGGTGTGCGGGTTCTTGCCCCACAGCACGATGGCCTTCGCGTTCACGAGGTCGTGGAGGTCGTTGGCGTCTTCGTCGCCGAAGTCGGCGAGCTGCGCCGCGTCGCCGGCGCCGCCGCAGATGTCGCCGCGCTTCACCGTCACGGGGCCAAAGTGGCTAAAAAAATGGTCGGTGACGTGCTTCATGAGCCCGAGCGAGCCGCCCGAGCGATAGTGGTAGATCGACGCGGGGCCGCTCTCGTCGCGCAGCGCCGTGAGGGTGCGCGCGCAGAGGTCGAGGGCCTCGTCCCACGAGGCGGGGGCGAGCGCGCCGCCGCGGCGGATGAGCGGCGTCGTGAGGCGCTCGGGGCTGTACTGACGGTGCAGAAACTGGTCGGTGCGGTAGCAGAGAAAGCCGCGCGTGACGGGGTGCGCGGGGTCGCCCTGGAGGCGCGTGATGCGCCCGCCCTCGACGTGGGCGAGGATGCCGCAGGCGTCGGGGCAGTCGCGGTTGCAGCTCGTTCGTACGACCGTCGAGGCGTCGCGGGTGCTCATCGTGGCGCCGCACCATACCGCGATGTGCGCGCCGCGAGAGAGGCCCTACCGATCGCGACCTCTCCGTGAAAAGCTCGCGCGCTGGGCACCCGCCGTGGGAGGGGTATCGCTAGGCCCACACCGTGACCCACCCGCTCCCCACCGACGCCACGGGCGACCTCCGACGAACCCCCTTCGCGCAGCTCCTGTGGGACCTCGCGGTGAAGCGCTTCACGGGCACGCTGGTGCTGCGGGCGGGCGACGAGGCGGGGCCCCTCGCGGGCGAGTCGCGCTTCGCCTTCGTGGCGGGCTCGGTGGCGCAGGCGCAGCTCGCGCAGCCCCTCGACACGCTGGGCTTCGTGCTCCACGAGCAGGGCACCATCAGCAGCGCGCAGCTCGACGCCTCGCTGGCGCGCCTCGCGAAGGGCGAAGGGCTCCAGGGCGAGATCCTCGTCGCGATGGGGGCGTGCACGCGCGCCGCGGTGGTGCAGGCGCTGCGCGCGCAGCTGCGGCGCAAGGTGCTCCGGTGCTTCGCGGTGGCCTACGGGCACTACGCCCTCTGCGCCGACCGCGACCTCCTCGCGGGCTTCGGGCGCGAGCGCTTCCCCGTCGACGTGCTGCCGCTCCTGTGGCCCGGCGTGCGGTCGCACCCGCGGCACCCCGCCGTCGACGCGGTGATCGCGCGCCTCGGCGCCACGCCCCTGCGCCTGCGCGAGGGTTCGCCCGCGCACGCCCTCGTCGGCGACGGCGCGCCGGAGCGCGCGCTCCTCGACCGCGTCGCGGAGTCGGCCCGCGT
The DNA here is from genome assembly GCA_903885885.1 of uncultured delta proteobacterium. Lineage (GTDB taxonomy): Bacteria > Myxococcota_A > Polyangia > Polyangiales > CAISKJ01. The sequence continues at coordinate 381 of CAISKJ010000603.1, read as the reverse complement.
CGACGAGCTGCTGGCGCTCGCGCCGGCCAACGCCCTGCTCGCGCGGGCGCTGCTCTTTCTGCTCGCGATGACACGGCAGATCGAGCGCGCGGCGCCGCCCTCGCAGCCCTTCATCGTGGCGGTTCCGAGCGACGCGGTGCGGCCCGCGCCGGCGCCCCCGGGGCCGACGCAGCGCATCTCGGTCACCAACCTCCCCAGCGTGAAGGGCCCCTCGCTCGCCGAGGTGGCGCGGGGCGCGCAAGACCGCGGCGCGACCGCCCGCGACGGCCTCGTGGCCCGCGTCGCCGAGGCCGACCGGCAGCTCGCGCGCATGCAAGACCAGTCGGCGTTTCAGATGCTCATGGTGGCGCCCGACGCGACGACGGCGGCGGTCACGGCGGC
>CAISKJ010000602.1 GCA_903885885.1 uncultured delta proteobacterium | reverse complement strand
GCGGGCGCCGCCGAGCGCGCGCCGCAGCTGGCCCACTGCGCGATCTCGTTGGCCACCGCGTCGGGCGGCGCGGGCGTGGTGGGCGGCGGCATGGCGCCCGTGGCGAGCTGCTGGGCCATCGCGTCGACGCGACGCAGACCGGCCGCGCCCGCCACGAGGGCGTCGTAGTCGAGCAGCGCGTAGGGCGCGCCGAACGCGGGCGTGGCCCCGTGGCAGGTGGCGCAGTGCGTGACCACCTGGGCGCGCACCGTGGCGTTCCAGCGCGCGCGGTCGGGCACGCAGACGCCCGTCGCGTCGGCGGCGGCCTCGGGGCTGGCGTCGGCGGCGACCGCGCCGTCGGGCAGCGGGGCCACGGTGGTGCTGCATCCCGCGAGGGCGAGGGTCGCGACGAGGCGGAGCGTCTTCATCGCGCCGATCGTCACACGGGGCTTCCGCCGCGCTCAACCCACATCCGCGCAACATCGACCGGCGCGCACCCGCTCGACGCGGCGCGCTGCGCGGAGCCTGGACGCGAGCGCCGCGTCCGCGCGTGGGTTCGGCGACGATCTCGGAGCGCGCGCTCAGGGGCGCGAGGCGATCACGAACGCGATGGTGGGCGCCGCGCCGACGTCAGGCTCGCGGAGGTCGACGAAGCCCGCTTGCGCGAGCTCGCCACGCAGCGCGGCGCGCGACAGCGCCTGCACCGCCGGGGCCTTGCCGAGCCAGCGCATCGCCCGAAGAAGGGGCGTGTACGGAACTGAGGTTCCCCCGATTTGGTGGACAGTTTCTTTATGCGACCAGGCGGCCTCGCTGTCGTCGCAATTCGAACCCCACGGGACTCAGGTAGCCGTTGTGTGAATGCCTTCGGTGCAGGTTGTAGAAGCCGTCGATGAAGTCAGCGATTGCCTCGTGTGCGCGGGCTCGTGTGGGGTTGGCCCGCCTCGGGCATCAGCTCGCGCTTGATCGTGCTGAAGAAGCTCTCGGCCACGGCGTTGTCCCAGCAGTCGCCGCTGCGGCTCATGCTGCGTGCGATGCCGTGCGCGGCGAGCTCGGCGCGGTAGGCGTCGCTCGCGTAGGGGCTCCCACGGTCGGAGTGGTGCAGCAGCCCGCGTGCGGGCTGGCGGGCACGCACAGCGCTTCGCAGCGCCTCCAGGGCGAGCGCGGTGTCGTTCCTGGCACTCGTGGCCCAGCCGACCACGCGCCGCGAATACAGGTCGAGCATCGCGGCGAGGAACAGCACTGCCCTCGCGCGCCGCCACGCACGTCACGTCCGTCACCCACGCCTCGTTGGGCGCGGTGACATCGAAGTCGCGCTCCACCACGTTGGGCGCGATGGGCAGCGCGTGGGCCGAGTCGGTCGTCGCGCGGTAGCGGCGCGGCGCACGGCCTCGAAGGCCCTGCTGACGCATGAGCCGCTCGACGCGCTTGCGGCCCACGAGATGCCCTGCAGCACGCAGCGCGTGCGTGTACGCGAGGGCTGCCGTAGGTCTCACGGCTGCGCGCGTGGATCTGCGCGACCTGCTCGGCGAGGCGCTGATCCTGCGCGCGGCGCGGTGACGTGCGACGCTTCCTCCAGGCGTAGTAACCGCTGCGGGAGACCCCGAGCAGACGACAGAGAGCTTCGACCGCGTGCTGGGCCTTCTGCGCGTCGATGAAGGCGAACTTCACCGGCTCTCCTTCGCGAAGAAGGCCGCCGCTTTTTTAAGATCTCCCTGTCTTCACGGAGCTGCCGCACTTCACGGCGCAGCTCCAGAAGCTCCTTGCGCTCGTCGTCGGCGAGCGGCTCCCTGGTGGGCCCCGGCGCGTCCATCTGCGCCTTCGCGATCCACTCGCGGAGCACGCTGTCCACGACGCCCAGGTCCAGCGCCAGCTTGCCGATCGACCGATCGCCCACCTTCGCGAGCCGTACGGCCTCTGCCTTGAACTCGGCGGTGAAGGTCCGCCTGCTTCTCTTCGACATCGTCGAACACTCCTCTCGCACTATTGCGTAACGGGCGTGTCCACGAAATCGGGGGAGGCTCAGTGCACCGTCGGGGGCGGTGCGTGTACACGCCGACTGTTCGACGAATAGGTTTGCTGTCGTGGTTCGGGGCGCGGATCGCGCCCCGTGGGGGGCTTGGCGGGGGTCCCGCGAGCGGGCGCTTCCTCGCCCGATCCGTCGCGGCGCTTCAGCCCGTGCGCGGTACCACGCCGAGCGCCAGCCGCGTCGCGGCGCGCCCGTCCCAGCCGTCGCTGTGCGAGCGGACGGCGTTGCAGAGCAGCTGCCACTCGCCGCACTCCTGCCACGGGTAGACCCACCCCGCCCCGCCGCGCACGACCAGCGGCGCGGGCCCGAGGCGCGGGCTGCCGTCGGCGGGCGAGCCCCCATAGCCGCGCGCGTAGCTGTCGCTGCACAGTTCGGGCAAGACGCCGAGCCCTGCGGCGCCGAAGGGAGCGATGGGATCTTCGAGCGCCGCGAGCGTGTCGCCTGTCGGAATCGCGTCGCCCATTGGCGTCAGTCCGCGCGCGACGCCGCCTCGCAGGAGGTATTCGAACTCCGCGTTGGTGAGCACGCGCAACCCCGAAGCCTCAACGATCTCGACGATCTCGGCGTGCTTCAGCACCTCGATCGCCCGCTGCGCCACGAGGAAGGGCGGCACCCGGACCGGGTGAACCGGTCGCAGGTCGCCGACGCTCTCGAGCAGGCTGCCGTACTCCTCGAAGAGGTTCTCGCTCCCGGCCTCTTCCGCCCGTCGGGCGGCGGCCCGCACCACGCGCTCCTCGTCGTCGGAGAGGCCCACCTCGACGGTGCCCCCTGGGATCAACAGGTAGGCCTCGCCGTCGTGTTGGAAGGTGGCGACCGGCCATTGCGCGAAGGCCGTCAGCGACTCGAAGCGCATGTCCGCCGCCTTCGCCACCCGCCCGGCGATGGCCGTCCGTCGCTCGTCGGTGGCGTCGATCCAAGCGGCGAGTTCGCGGAGCTCGTCGGCGTCGTCGACCTCGACGGCGCGACCGGCGACCCCCTGGAGCAGCGGGGCCAACTGCGCCGCCCGTCGCTTCGCGGCCTGCTGCTCGCGGACCGTCCGAGCGCTCTGGCGGTTGAGGCTGAGGGGATCGGGCAGGGGCTCGCCGTCCGCGATCACCCGCCGGGCCATCGCCGCCGCGGGCTCCTCACCCGCCGCCTGCAGGGCCTCTTCGAGACAGGCGCGGGCGTCGGGGGCGTCGAAG
>CAISKJ010000601.1 GCA_903885885.1 uncultured delta proteobacterium | reverse complement strand
CGGCCGTGATCGACGACCGCAGCGCCGTCGCCGACGCCGTCGCCTGGGGCGGCGGCATGGGCCTGCTGCCGTCGTTTCTGGGCGAGCCCGCGTGCGCGCAGGGCACCACGGTGCGCCTCCACGACGCCGCCGTCGCGACGCTCCCTGTGCACGCCGTCTACCACGCCTCGCAGCGCGACGACGTGCGCGTGCGGGTGCTCGTCGACGAGGTCGAGGCGCAGCTGCGGGCCACGCTGTGAGGCGCGCCGCGCGGCTCCACATTTGTGGAGCGCCATCGCGCTAGGAGCGCGGCCCCCGCGCGTGCGACAGACATCGCTGCGACGGAGGACGAGCGATGGCGAAGAGCGGTGGCATCCCCGAGAGCTGGTACATGGCGGCCCCGTCGGGGCAGGTGGCGCGCGGCGCCACGGTGCGCGAGGCGATGCTCGGCACCGAGGTGACCCTCACGCGCGGCGCCGACGGCGTGGTGGCGGCGCGCGACGCCCGCGGGCGTGCGCGGGCCGTGTGCGAGGTGAGCGACATGGTGCTCGTGTGGGAGGGGCGCGGCGAGCCCACCTTCGCCGTCGCGCCCTTCGCCGAGCACGGCGACCCCGCGTGGACGGGCTTTCGGTGGACGCGCTCGCGCACCTACGCCACCCCCGTGCAGAACGTACAGCGCGACGTGATCGACAACGACCACTTCGCCCCCGTGCACCACCTCGACCGCGCCGAGACGCGCGCGGCCTTCGCGGGGCCCTTCGTCGACACGGTGTCGCAGGGCATCATGAACCTCGCGCGCATCGGCGGCCCGCCGCTGAAGTGCCACATTCGCCTCGACGGGCGCCTCCACGGCGTGGGGCTGCTCACCTATCGCACCACGATCACCCTCGGGATCCAGATTCGCGGCCTGCTCGTGACGGCGCCGACGCCCGTCGACGAGCGCCGCGTGCGCTTTCACATCGGCGCGCTCACCGACCGCTGGAAGATCCCGGGGGTGGCCGCGCTCGTGCGCCGCGGCGTGGTCGCCTCGGTGGTGGCCGACACGGAGCGCGACGCGATGCACTGGGAGTCGCCCGCGGGCCGCTACGAGGCCGCTGCACCGGACCCCGAAAACCCCGTGCACTTCGCGCGCTTCGAACGCTGGCTCGCGCAGTTTGGGGGCGCCGACGCGGTCGCGCGCACGGGCGCCCTCGGGGCCTGACATACTTCGTCACGTGACGCGCGTGCCGTCGCGCCGCGCGATGCGCGCGAAGGCCGCGCCCTCGGAGCCCGCGCCCGAGAGGAGCGCCTCGAGGTGCGCGGCCTCCCCTCTGGCAGCGGAGAGAAACGCGCGCTGGTAGAGCCCGGTGCGCGTGAGCGCGGGCGGCACCCAGCCGCCGAGCTCGGCGCTCGCGACGTGTTCGAAGGCCGTGCATCGCGGGCCGTCGAAGCGGGCGCGGTCGAGGCAGGGCGCCATGATGCGCGCGCGGCCGACGCGGTGAGCCTCGCGGCCTTTCGTGTGCTGCAAGAGGCGCTCAACAACGTGGTGCGCCACGCCGGCGCGACGCGCGTCGAGGTGACGGTGCGCTTCGACGGCGGCCTCGCGCTCACCGTCGACGACGACGGCGTCGGCATGCCCGAGGCCGACGCGCGCGGTCGGGGCATGGGGATGATCGGGATGCGCGAGCGGGTGCGCGCCCTCGGCGGCACGGTGGTCTTCGAGGCGCGGCCCGGCGGCGGCACGCGCGTGCGCTGCGCGCTGCCGGCGCCGAGCGTCGCGGGGGCGCGATGATCCGGTTGATTCTCGCCGACGACCACGCGATCGTGCGCGGCGGCTTGCGCAAGCTGCTGGCCGAGAGCGGCGACCTCGAGGTGGTGGGCGAGGCCGCCGACGGGCGCCAGGCGCTCACGCTCGCGCTCAACCCGCGCGTCGCGTGGGACGTGCTCGTGCTCGACCTGTCGCTGCCGCGCGTGGGCGGCATCGAGGTGCTGCGGCGCGTGCGCGAGGCGCGCCCCGACGCCCGCGTGGTGGTGCTCTCGATGTACCCCGAGGAGCAGTACGCGGCGCAGATGACGCGCGCCGGCGCGGCGGCCTACGTGTCGAAATCCATGGCGCCGGAGACGCTCCTCGACGCCATTCGCGCGGTGGCGGCGACGGGGTCGTG
>CAISKJ010000600.1 GCA_903885885.1 uncultured delta proteobacterium | reverse complement strand
GGGCTCAACGTCTCGTCGCTGGGGGCGAACTTCAACGTCCCCCGCCTCGACGGCATGGGCAGCGTGGCCCTCGGCTTCGGCCTCGGCATCTCGGCCCTCGACGCGACGCCCGCGCGCCTCTACGGCGGCATCGGCACGCGCTTCACGTCCATGGCGACGCGCGCCACCGCGTCGCGCGGCGTGGCCCTGCAGCCCGCGGGCGCCGAGCCCGGACGCAGCACGCCCGCCACCGTGATCGTGCAGCCCGGCGTGCTCAACCAGGCCCTCCACGCCCTGTGGCGCGGCGGCTTCTTCGACGCCACGCTCGACGCGACGGCGTTCGGTGACTTCTTCGCCGCGGGCTCGACCATCGCCCTGTCGACGGCGCTCCCGCCGGTGGCGTCGATCGGCGACGACGGCCGCGTGCGCCTCGACCTCGGCGCGCTCACCGCGACGCTCAACCTCACCGGTGCGCCGGCCGTGCACGCCTCCCTCGGCGCCCGCGCCACCACCACGGCTGCGCTCATGGGCAACGACATTCGCTTCGCGGGCGTGCGCCTCGACGAGCTCTACGTGGGCTTCGACGACACCTCGATGTCGTCGATGGAGCGCGCGAACCTCGCCGCCGCCCTGCAGATGATCTTGCAGACCCTCGTCGACCGCTCGCTCAATGACGCGCTGCCGGCGATCCCCATCCCGGGCTTCGTGATCCCCGACTCGCTGCGCACCTACGGGCTCCCCGCGGGCCGCGAGCTTGGCATTACGGCCCCCGCCCTCGCCCTCGAGCAGGGCGTCTTCGTGCTCCGCGGCGGCTTCGGCGTGCGGTAGCCTCCCGCTCCCTTCGATGAGCGAGCGCGTCCCCCTCGACCCCTACGTCTTCGGCTCCACGCAGCGCTGCTACGGCTGCGGCCCGCACAACGCCGCGGGGCTGCGTCTGCGCTTCGAACGCGAGGGCGACGAGGTGGTGACGCGCTTCACCCCCGCCGAGGGCCTCGAGGGGCCGCCCAACGTGTTTCACGGCGGCCTGCAGGCCACCCTCGTCGACGAGGTGGCCGGATGGGCCTGCGTCGGGCTCCTGGGGCGCATGGGCTTCACCACGTCGCTCGAGGTTCGGTACATCCGCCCGGTGAAGATCAACGTCGAGGTCGAGGCGCGGGGGCGAATCGCTGCGCGCGCGGGCCACATCGTAACCGTCGACGTGCGACTCGTGCAGGCCAAGAAGACCACCCTCATGGGCACCGTGCGCTACATGCTCCCAGACGCCGAGAAGGCCGCGGGCTACCTCGGCGGTCCGGTGCCCGACGCGTGGCGCTGGATGTTCGAAGACGGCCCCGGCGACGCCGGCGAGCCCTGACCCCGACCGCATACAACCCCTGGAAATGAGGCTTTTCCGATGAGCAAGGCGTATCCCAACGTCGCGAAGGACAACTCGTACAGCATCGGCCACACGCCGCTGGTTCGCATCAACCGCGTGACCGACGGCGCGGCCGCCACGGTGCTGGCCAAGATCGAGGGCCGCAACCCGGCGTACTCGGTGAAGTGCCGCATCGGCGCGGCCATGGTGTGGGACGCGGAGGCGAAGGGCCTCCTCGGGCCGGGCAAGGCCATCGTCGAGGCGACGTCGGGCAACACGGGCATCGCGCTCGCGTTCGCGGCCGCGTCGCGGGGCATCGAGTGCGTGCTCACGATGCCCGAGACGATGAGCATCGAGCGCCGCAAGGTGCTCGTCGCGCTGGGCGCCAGGCTGGTGCTCACGCCGGGCCCGCAGGGCATGAAGGGCGCCATCGCCCGCGCCGAAGAGCTCGCCGCGCAGGAGCCCGGGCGCTACGTGCTCATGCGCCAGTTCGAGAACCCCGCGAACCCTTCGATTCACGAGACCACCACGGGGCCCGAGATCTGGGCCGACGCGGGCGGCGACGTCGACGTGCTCGTGGCGGGCGTGGGCACGGGCGGCACCATCACGGGCGTGAGCCGCTTCTTCGAGCGCGTGAAGGGCCAGGCGATTCACTCGGTGGCCGTCGAGCCGTCGCACTCGCCGGTGATCACGCAGACGATGGGCAACCTGCCGGTGCAGCCCGCGCCGCACAAGATCCAGGGCATCGGCGCGGGCTTCGTGCCGAAGAACCTCGACCTCTCGATCGTCGATCAGGTGGAGACCGTTTCGAACGACGAGGCCATCGCGATGGCGCGGCGCCTCGCGCGCGAGGAGGGCATTCTCTGCGGCATCTCGTGCGGCGCGGCGATGCACGCGGCGGTGAAGGTCGCGCGCGACCCGAAGTGGGCGGGCAAGACCATCGTGGTGGTGCTCCCCGACGCGGCCGAGCGGTATCTCACGGGCGCGCTCTTCGAAGGGATGTTCGACGAGATCGCGGCGGCGAAGGCGTCGTGAGCAGAGCGTCCGACCGCGGCCCCGGCGGAGACCTCACGGCGCTCGTGGGGGCCTTCCTCGAGAGCTACCGCGAAGACCCGCGCGCGCGCTTCATCAACAAGCGGTACATCCCGTCGCGGGGTGAGATCTACGCGATCTTGCAGCTGCTCCTCGAGGTGTTCTACCCCGGGTACTTCGGGCGTCAGGACCTCACCGACGAGAACGTCGCCTACCACGTGGGCGCGACGCTCCACACGCTGCGCGAGAAGCTCGAGAAGCAGATCGAGCTGTGCCTCTGCTACGGCACCGAGAGCGGCGAGCACGCGACGCCCGACGTGCCCCGGTGCCGCCACCACGGCCGCGCGGTGGTGAGCGCGTTCCTCGCGCGGCTCCCGGAGATTCGTCGGCGCCTCGTGCTCGACGTGCAGGCCGCCTACGACGGCGACCCTGCGGCGTCGGGCATCGACGAGGTGATCCTCGCGTACCCGGGCCTCCTCGCGATCACGGTGTACCGCGTCGCCCACGAGCTCTACGAGCTCGGCGTGCCCCTCATGCCGCGCATCATGACCGAGTGGGCCCACGCGCAGACGGGCTGCGACATTCACCCCGGCGCCACGGTGGGCGACAGCTTCTTCATCGACCACGCGACGGGCGTGGTGATCGGCGCCACCACCCACATCGGCGCGCGCGTAAAGCTCTACCAGGGCGTTACGCTCGGCGCGCTCTCGATGCCCCGCGACGCCGAGGGCAACCTCATTCGCGACTCCAAGCGCCACCCCACGCTCGAAGACCAGGTGACCATCTACGCCAACGCCACCGTGCTCGGCGGCGAGACGGTGATCGGCAAGGGGTCGCTCCTCGGCGGCTCGGTCTTCATCACCCGCTCGGTCCCCCAGGGGCACCGCGTGGCGCTCGATCCGCCGAAGCTTCGGATGGTGACGCCGCGCTCGCGCACGCCCGAGAGCGCGCCCCCCGCGGGCTACCTCCCCGGCGACGTCGATTTCGACATCTGACCCTTCGGGCGCGGCGCGCCGTCGCGCAAAGTCCCTTTTAATAAACGGTTTCGGCGCACGGGCGATGTTTGCGTCGCGACCTCGCGTGCGCGAGAGTGACGCGGTGTACCGCGAGGCCACACCGACGCTCTACCGACTCTCGCTCGCGCGGCGCCGCCGCGTGCGCTTCGAGATCGCGGTGTGCGCGCTCCTCGCGCTGCTCGCCGCGACGGTGAGCCTCGAGGTGGCGCGCACGTCGCCTGCGCCCGCGCCGGTGCTCACCGCCGGTGCCGCCATCGCGGCGCTGTGCGTGTGGCTCCTGTGGCGCTCGCTGCGCGCGCTCAGTCTGCGCCTCACGCTGCACCCCGGCGGTGCGCTCGCCGTGGCCTCCTGGCACGGGCAAACCACCGTGCACGCGGAGCAGGTGCGCGACGTTCAGAGCCCCGACGACGGCG
>CAISKJ010000599.1 GCA_903885885.1 uncultured delta proteobacterium | reverse complement strand
GTCGACACGGGGCCCGTCGACACGGGGCCCGTCGACACGGGGCCCGTCGACACGGGGCCCGTCGACACGGGGCCTGTCGATACGGGGCCTGTCGACACGGGGCCTGTCGACGCGGGGTGCACGGAGTTGAACCCGTGTGACGCGGCGGTGGTCGATGCGCCGATGATCGACGCGGGCGCGCCGACGCGGACGGCGCTGCGTCCGGGGCGCTTCAGCACGCTGGGCGTGCGGGGCTGGGCCGCCGGGTCGGTGCGCATCGTCGACGACGAACTCGAGTCCGGCGATCGCCAGTGCACGGGTACGGGAGCAACGAGGGTCTGTGTGATGGGAGGGTTTCTTCAGTGATCAACGAGAAGCAGTTCAAGTTCATGCGCGGCGCGATGGTCGCGATGGTGATCGGGTTCGTGGGCCTCGGGTACAACCAGATGCGCGCGCGGGCCGATGGCATCCCCGCGATGCGTCCGCTCACCTACGCGGGCACCCTCGAAGAGGGCGGCGCGCCGGTGAACGGCTCGCGCAACATCCGCCTCACCATCTGGGACATGCCCGCAGGCGGCGGCTCGACGAACATGCGCTGCGTCACCACCACCGCGACGCCCACGCCCGTGACCAACGGCCGCTTTCAGATCGTGCTCGACGAGGCCTGCGCGCCTGCGGTGCGCAGCACGCCGGACCTGTGGCTCGAGATCGAGGTCAACGGCGCGGTCATCGGCAGCCGCACCAAGCTGAGCGCGGTGCCCTTCGCCATCGAGGCCAACCGCGCCAACGAGCTCACCCCGGCGGCCTCCAACGCGCTCGTGCCCACGGGCACCGTCGTGGCGTTCGCGGGGCGTCCCGACCGGGTGCCCGCAGGCTGGCTGCTCTGCGACGGTCGCTCCGTCGCGCGCGCGATGTACTCCGGCCTCTTCGACGCGATCGGCACGGCCCACGGCGGCGACGGAACGAACTTCAACCTGCCCGACTATCGCGGCCGCTTCCTCCGCGGCGTCGACAGCGGCGCAATGCGCGACCCCGATCGCGCTGCGAGGACCGCGGCCAACCCCGGCGGCAACGCGGGCGACGCCGTGGGCAGCGTGGAGAGTGGCGCGACTTCGATGCCAAATGCCGCATTCGCGACGGCCTCGGCTGGAGCACACTCGCATCAACCTCGCGCCACACACGGGACTCAGCCTGGAAGTGTCTTCACAACTTGGTCAGACATTCCCGGCGACACAACGATCTTCAGTATCGCGAGCTCCACCGCCGGAGAACATACCCATTCGATCACCGGCGGCGATCGCGAAACCCGGCCCGTCAACGCCGCGGTGAACTACATCATCAAGATCTGATGCCTGCGGACCACCGCGTACGGCCGTCCCTCGCGCTGGTGTTCGCGCTCGCCATTGCATGCGCCCCCGACGGACCGCGCGCGTCGGACGCCGGAGATGACCTGGGCTCACGCATCACCCCCGTCGTCTGCGAGGCGGGTCTGACGCCCGCGTGCGGCGGCCCCTTCGGTGAGCCCATTCGCTGTTCGTGCTTTCGCGCGTGCGTGACCGACGCCGACTGCGAGCCCTACCGGCACTGCGAGTCCATGGTCGACGTGATGGGTGTCGAGCGCGTGTGCATGCCGGGCGCGCCGCGGGTGCCGTTCGACGCGGGGCGCTGACCGTACGCCGCGACCGGGAGCGAGCCCCCGCTGGCCCAGAGGCCGCGGCGTGGCGTGTGAAACACCTCGCCCGATGCCGTTTCGCAGTGCCGCGGGTTGAACGTGGATGAGTCATCACGCACGCTGCGCCGCTGTCGCCGCGGAATGAATTCCACGGCAACAAAGTCGATTTACGAGCAATC
>CAISKJ010000598.1 GCA_903885885.1 uncultured delta proteobacterium | reverse complement strand
CGCCGTCGTCGGTGAAGAGCGTCGCGCCCGGCGTGTACACGGCCAGCGGCGAGCGCAGCTTGAGCGAGCCCGGGGGCGCGGTGGGGTTGTAGAGCTCGATCTCCGCGCGCCCGCCGTTCATGTGCTTCGCCGGGTCCATGGGGTGGCAGTTGCCGCAGCCAAACGCGTAGCCGGTGGTGGAGTTGACCGACGCCGCCGTCGAGAGGCTCCCGTAGGTCGGCGTGCCGTTGGCGCCCACGTGCAGCGCGTGGGTGCCGGTGGCCGGGGGCACGGCGTGGCAGGCGCCGCAGGTCACCTGCGCCTCGACCGTGCCGTTGATGTGCAGGTTCGGGTCGACGAAGGCGCGGGCCGCGTTCACCACCGCGCCGTGGCAGCTGGAGCACTGCGCGTTCTGCGGGTGCGGCGCCGGGGGCGGCAGGCCGTGGCAGGTGCCGCACTGCGCCTGGGTGCCGTTGACCGTGGTCCAGCTGGGCGCGCGGTTGGTGCCGCCGTCCATCGTCTGGCCATGGCAGTAGTTGGCGCAGCTGGTGCCGTTCCACGTCGGCAGGGCGCCGCGCGATTGGGCAGTGGAGCCGTAGTGCACCTCGGCCGGCGAGGGGTCGATGTGGCCCGGGTCGTCGCGCAGCGTGGGCACCACGTGGCAATCGTCGCAGGTGACCTCCGCGTGCCACCCCGAGACCCCGAGGTGCGAGCGGTGCGCGCCGACGGTGCGGGCCGACGTGGCGGTGTTGCCTTGCGTGTCCTTCGGGGGGGCCGAAGAGGTCGCGTCGCCGTGGCACGAGTTGCAGCCCACCGCGAGGTCGAGCACGCCGTCGATGTGCTTCTGGGGCTGGACGTGGATGTCCAGGTGGCAGTTCGTGCACACCGGGTTCTGCGGGTGCGGCGCGGGGGGCGGGTTGCCGTGGCAGGTGCCGCAGGCCGCTTCACCGCCGTCGACCACCGTCCACCGCGGGAGCACGTTGCTGCCGCCGTCGAGGGTCTGGCCGTGGCAGTAGTTCGAGCAGGTGGCGCCGCTCCACGAGGGCGCCGCGCCGTGGGCCGAGGCGATGGGCCCGAAGTTCAGCTCGGCCGGCGAGGTGTCGAGGTGGCCGGGATCGGACACGGCGCCGGGCACGGTGTGGCAGTCGGTGCACAACACCGGCGCGCGCCAGTTCGAGGCCTGGAGATGCGAGCGGTGCGCGCCGACGGTGCGGACCGTGGTCGCGGTGTTGCCCGCGGTGTCCGAAGGAGGCGCCGCGGAGGTGGCGTCGCCGTGGCACGAGGTGCAGGTGAGGCTGACCTGCAGCTGGCCGTCGACGTGCCGCTGCGGCTGCGCGGTGAGGTCGTAGTGGCAGGTGGCGCAGTTGGGCTTCTGCGGGTGCGGCAGCGGCGGCGGCAGGCCGTGGCACGAGCCGCAGCTCGCCTGGCCACCGTCGACGGCCGTCCACGTGGGCGTGGCGTTGGTGCCGCCGCCCAGCGTCTGCCCGTGGCAGTAGGTGGCGCAGCTCACGCCGTCGAAGGTGGAGTTGACGTTGGCCGCGTTGGCCACCGCGTCGAAGGTGAGCTCCGCGGGGGTGGTGTCGACGTGCGCGAGGTCGCCGGTCACCGGCACCACGTGACACGAGGCGCACTGCATCGGCGCGCGCCAGGTCGAGGTCGCGAGGTGCTGCCGGTGCGCGCCCACGCCCACCGCGGTGGTCACGGTGTTGCCGCTGGTGTCCCGGGGCGGGGCCGACGAGGTCACGTCACCGTGGCATGAGCTGCAGCCCGTCTTCACGTCGAGCACGCCGTCGATGTGGCGCTGCGGCGTGAGGGTGATGTCGAGGTGGCAGGTGGCGCACTGCGCGTTCTGCGGGTGCGGCGCGGGCGGCGGGTTGCCGTGGCAGGTGCCGCACGCGGCCTGGGTGCCGTTGACCATGGTCCAGCTGGGCGTCTTGTTGCTGCCGCTGGGGAGCGTCTGGCCGTGGCAGTACGTGCCGCAGGTGGTGCCGTTGAAGCTCGAGGTGACGGCGCCCGCGTTGGCCACGCCGGTGAAGGTCAGCTCCGCCGGCGCAGGGTCGATGTGGCCCGCCTGGCCGGTGGTGGTGGGCACCACGTGGCAGGTGACGCACTGGATTTCCGAGTGCCAGGCCGACGGCCCGAGGTGCGCGCGGTGGGCGCCGACGGTGCGCGCAGTGGTGGCGCTGTTGCCGGCCGCGTCCTTCGGGGGCGCGGACGAGAGCGCGTCGCCGTGGCACGAGCTGCAGGTGGTCGAGACGTCGAGCACGCCGTCGATGTGCTTCTGCGGCTGGGCGGTGATGTCGATGTGACAGGTGGCGCACTGCGCGTTCTGCGGGTGCGGGAGCGCCGGCGGGTTGCCGTGGCAGGTCCCGCAGGCCGCCTGGGTGCCGTCGACGGTGGTCCAGCTGGGGGTCTTGTTGGTGCCGCTGGCGAGCGTCTGCCCGTGACAATAGGTGCCGCAGCTCGTCCCGTTGAAGCTCGAGGTGACGGCGCCCGCGTTGGCCACACCGGTGAAGAGGACCTCGGCGGGCGCGAGGTCGATGTGGCCCACGTCACCCACGGTGGTGGGCACGGTGTGACAGGTCGCGCACGGCACCTCGGCGTGCCAGGTCGACGGCCCGAGGTGGCTGCGGTGCGCCCCGACGGTGCGGGCCGTGGTGGCGGTGTTGCCGGCCGTGTCCTGCGGGGGCGCGGCCGAGGTCGCGTCGCCGTGACACGACTTGCAGTCGGTGCGCACGTCGAGGGTGCCGTTGATGTGCCGCTCCGGCTCGGTGAAGACGTCGAGGTGGCAGGTCTCGCATTGGCCGTTCTGCGGGTGCGGCAGCGGCGGCGGCAGGCCGTGGCACTGGTAGCAGGTCACCGAGCGCCCGGTGGTCCAGTCGGGCTGCTTGGTCGTGCCGCCCCCGAGCGTCTGCCCGTGGCAGTAGGTGGTGCAGGTCGCGCCGTTGAAGTCCGAGGCGACGTTTCCGGCGTTGGCCACCGCGCCGAAGGTCAGCTCCGCGGGCGACGGGTCGATGTGCCCGGGGTCCCCGACGGCCGTGGGCACGCGGTGACAGTCTTCGCACAGCAGCGTGCGGCGCCAGGTCGAGGCGCCCAGGTGCTTCTGGTGCGCGCCCACGGTGCGGGTGCTGCG
>CAISKJ010000597.1 GCA_903885885.1 uncultured delta proteobacterium | reverse complement strand
CCATCACCGCCGCCACCGCCCACGCGCCCGCTCGCGTCCGCGCGCTGCCCGCCGTGGCGCACCCGCAGCCGCCGTTGAGCGCGTCGCGCGTGTCGGGCCCGTCGACGGCTCGCACATCCGCCACCGTCACGTCGCGCGCTACGTCGACCGTCACATCACGCACTGTGTCGACTGTCACATCGCGCGCGGCGTCCACCACGGGCACATCCATGACGCTCGCGTCGGGCGTCGGCGCCGTGTCGCAGCCGCCGCGGTGCGTGCCCGCGGGCTCCGAGATGCTCGCCGTGGGGAGCCCGCACGTCGAGCAGATCTCGGCGCGGTTGGGGTACACGAGCGCGATGCCGCGGTAGTGCTCCGCCGACGGCGGGTAATGCACGTAGCCCCACACGAGCTCTTGATACGGGTAGTTTCCGCGCACCTGCGCCGAGCTCACGCCGGGGGTTCGAAACTCCGGCCGCGACGCCGAGTACATCGGGTTGTTGGGGTTGTTGCGAAACGAGAAGCCGTTGTACCCCCACACGGGGAAGTACCAGTCTTCGATGATCTGCGGGTCGTTGGCGCCCACGCACGGCGAGGCGCGCCATTTGTCGGTGAGAATGGCCGCTCCCACCGACACGTTGTAGGCCGCCGACGAGGCCACGCGGTTCGCGTCGTAGGCGCTCGTCTCGCCGCGCCGCATGCCGCTCGTCACCTGCGCGATGCCGTAGCCGCAGTCGAACGAGATCACCGTCTGGCCCGTCGTGCAGAACTGCCGCCAGTTCGACTCGGTGGTGTAGATGGCCTTCAAGAGCACGCACGGAAACGTCACCGCCACCGTGTCGCGCGGGCCGCTCCCGCCGCACCACCCGTTGCCCGACCCGATGGTGGTGCGCCCGCCGAAATCCCACCCGAGCGCGCCGTAGCGCGTGGGCCCCGCCGCGATCTGATCGAAGAGCGACGCCATCGCCGCCACCGTGGGGTTGCTCCCCGACGCGGGCGCCACGCGGCACGACACGCACGGCGGACACGCCGCCCCGCCGGTGCACTGCGCGTCCGCCCTCGACGCGCCGAGCACCATCGCCGCGCCCGCTGCGAAGTACGCCAGCGCCCTCACGGCGTCACCGTGGCGAAGCCCGCGAACTCCACCGCGTCGTCGCCCTCGTCGAGCTGCACCGCGCGGTGCGACGCGCGCTCGTAGAGCCCCAGCACCTCGCGGCGCTGCGTGCGGTGTCGAAAGGCCACCCAGCGCCCGTCGGCACTCTCGCCGAGGGCCTCGTCGGCGCCGTCACCGAGCGGCGCCACGCGCGACGGGAGCCGCGGAAACGCCTCGATCACCCCGAGCCCCTTGTCGTCGGGCAGCGAGATCACCAGCGCCCCGTCGCGCAGGAGCCGCGGCATCAGATGGTCGCTCGCCGCGCGCCACCGCACCTGCGCCCCTTCCGGCGCGAGCGGAGGCCCGTGGGCGGGCACCGTGACCACCTCCCACACGCCCGCGCGGCGCTCGCTCGCGCGCACGAACGACACCTCGTCGCGCGCGGCGTCGTAGGAGAACTCCCGCGCGAGCGGGTCCATGCGGTCGAGGATCGTGCGCGTGGCGCGGGT
>CAISKJ010000596.1 GCA_903885885.1 uncultured delta proteobacterium | reverse complement strand
GGGGGATTTGCGAGGGCGGGAGCGGCGACAGAGAGGGCGACGCAGAGAGAGAGAGAGCGCAGGGTCTTCATGGTGTGCACCTCGGAGGAGGGGGCGCGGAGGCGTTGGGTATATACGCGCATCCGCACGAATCGATGCAACGCCCGACATCGCCGGGGAGAATGCAACGGCCGCGTGCGCGGGCCTTTACACGCGACGTGGGCACGATAGCCTCGCGAGGTGATGCGAACTTCGCTTGCCAGGGCCCGCGCCCTCGCGCTCGTCGGGTGTCTTGCTGCGTGCGCCGAGGGGCAGGTCGACGTTCGCGCCGACGACGCGAGCGCGGGCGACGACGTCGATCTCATGAAAGATGGCTTCGACAAGAAGCCCGACGCACCCGACGACGCGCCGAGCGACGACGCGAGCATCGACGACGCGCTCGCGATGGACGCGACGGACGACCAGGGACCCGACGGATCGGTCGAACTCGACACGAGCGCACCCGACGTGAGCGCGCCCGATGCGAGCGCACCCGACGCGACGATCGACGTCCCGCCTCCTCCGCCGCCGCCACCTCCTCCGCCTCCTCCGCCGCCTCCGCCTCCGCCTCCGCCTCCGCCTCCTCCGCCTCCGCCGCCTCCGCCTCCCACGAGGATGTGCCCCTCGGGCTTCAGTCAGCAGACTTGCCGCGTGAACGAGAACTGCTGCGCAACCGTAGGCCTGTTGGGGGTCGGCTGTGGATGCACGATTCCGCTTCTCGGTACGTGCATTCCGCGCGGTGGGCCCGGCTGCAGCTGAGCGCGCGTGACCCGCGATGCGTGACAACGGAGAGGCCCTGCTGCGCGACTACCTCACTGCGCTCGCGCAGGGACCGCGGCCCGTGCGCGTGGTCGAGAAGGGCGGCTTCTGGCACCAGCGCCTCGCCGATCGGTTGCTGCGCACGATCACCCTCGGCGGTCAGGACCGCTACCTCAGCGAGTACGTGACCACCCTGGGGCACACCATCTACGTGCCCGACGGGTGGAGCGAGCGCTCGCCCCTCGCGCGGTACACCGTGCTTCGCCACGAGGTGGTGCACGTGCGGCAGTTCGAGCGCTGGGGTTGGCTGGGCATGGTGCTCGTGTATGGGCTCCTGCCGTTTCCGATCGGGCTCGCGTACGGGCGGGCGAGGCTCGAGTGGGAGGCCTACGCCGAGACGCTGCGCGTCACCGCCGAGGTCTACGGCCTCGAGGCCGCGTGCGATCCGCGCCTTCACGACGAGATCGTCGGGCGCTTCACGGGGCCCGATTACGCGTGGATGTGGCCCTTTCCGTCCATGGTCCGAGCCTGGATCGCGGCAGAGCTCACAGAGCTCCAGCGCTGATCGGGCGCCATGGGGCCGCCGCGCGGCGTGGCGAATCCAATCGGTGATGTGACGTTTTTCGTCACCCGTACAGCCACGTGGGAACGTGTGTGAGAGGCCTTTCCTATAGGGGCCTTGCGCGTTTACAGTCGCGGTCGAATCCAATGCCCACACCCGCTGTAGGAATCGACCTCGGGACCACCAACTCTGTCGTGGCGGTCTCGATCAACGGCAAGCCCCAGGTGCTCGTCGACCCGACGTCGGGCGCACCGCTCATCCCCTCGGTGGTCTCGTTCACCGAGTCGGGGGAGCGGCTCGTGGGCCGCGCGGCGCGCGTGCGCAAGGCCTTCGACCCGGCGCACACCGTGTCGTCGGTGAAGCGCCTCCTGGGGCGTCCCTTCAAGAGCGAAGAGGTGCGCCGCGCGAAGTCGCGCGTGGCCTTCGACCTCAAGGAGGGCGCCGACAGCGCGGTGCTGGTGCAGACGCGCGGCGGCAGCTTCTCGCTGCCCGAGATGTCGGCGATGGTGCTCCGCGAGGTGCGCCGCGTGGCCGAGGCCGCGCTCGAGCAGAAGGTCGACCGCTGCGTGGTCACCGTGCCCGCGAACTTCAACGAGCTGCAGCGCTCGAGCACGAAGATCGCCGGCAAGATCGCCGAGCTCGAGGTGGTGCGCATTCTCAACGAGCCCACCGCCGCCGCGCTCGCGTACGGGTACGGCCGCGGCACGCGCGAGAAGATCTGCATCTACGACTTCGGCGGCGGCACCTTCGACGTCACGCTGCTCGAGCTCAACGGCAACGTGTTCGAAGTGCTCGCGACGTGGGGCGACACCTTCCTCGGCGGCGACGACATCGACGTGGCCATCACCGACGCGATGGTGCCGCAGCTCCTCCGCGCGACGCGCATCGACGCCGGGCAAGACCGCCTCGCCTTCGACATTCTTCGCGACGCGGCCGAGACCGCGAAGTGTCGCCTCTCGCAGGGCGACGCATCGACGCTCGACTTCAACTACATGGCCCCGGGCGCGCGCGAGCCCGTGCGCTTTCAGCAGACGCTCACGCGCGCAGACCTCGACAACCTCGCGGGGCCGTACATCGAGCGCACCTTCTCGGTCTGCCAGGAGGCGCTGAAGCTCGCGGGGCTGCGCCCGAGCGACCTCACGTCGGTGATCCTCGTGGGAGGCAGCACGCGAATCCACTCCGTGCGCTCGCGCGTCGCGCAGTTCTTCGGCCGCGAGCCGCTCACGCACCTGCCGCCCGAAGAGGTCGTGGCGCTCGGCGCTTCGATCCTCGCCGAGGCGCTCACGGGCGGCGTGCGCAAGGGCCCCACGACGCAGCGCATGTTCGCACCCGCCACCGCCTCGAGCTCGCCCGGCGGCTCCGGCGCGCTGCCGCTGCCCGTGGCCCCGCCCGGTCAGCCGCCGCTCGTGCCGCCGAGCGCGTCGACGGCCCCGCTGCGCGCGCCCACGCTCATGGGCACCGCCGCGCCCCAGCGGCCGCCGCCCGTCACCGCGCCCTTCCGCGCGCCTACGCCGCCGCCGCTGCCGCC
>CAISKJ010000595.1 GCA_903885885.1 uncultured delta proteobacterium | reverse complement strand
CGCTGTGACTCGTAGGCGAGGTTGATGCTCCCCTGCTTGATCACCGAGTAGATGTAGAAGCCCCACGGGTCGTTGTCGGTGATCACGTACACGGGCAGCTTGAGCTCCTCGTGCATGCGCCGCAGAAGTCGCCGCGTGCCGCGCGCGGCCATGCCGCCGCCGTGAATGAGCATGCACTTGTGCTTCTGCCAGAAGCGGTCTTCATTGAGGCGCGACCACACGGCGCCCTTCTCGACGAAGAGCACGAAGTCGGCCTCGTGCGAGCGAAACTGGATGCGGTTGTCCTCCACGATGGAGGGCACGCTCCATCCGCCCGAGCCCATGCGCCGCAGGTCGATCTCGTCGCCCGTGTCGCCGATGCTCATGGGGCCCACCATGGCGCCGCGGTTCTCCGCGCGCAGGTGCAGCTCCTCGCGCAGCACGTCGATGGTCACCTCGAGGTCTTCGATGATCGGGTCGCTCTCGGCCTGCTCTTCGAAGGTGTTCTCCTTGGTGCCCGCCACGCTGTGCTTGGCGTCGTAGTAGATGTCACGAATCGAGGTGGTGGCCCCCTCCTCGATGAGCTTCTTGCAGCGCTCTGCGATCAGAAACGTCTGCATGTACAGCTTGGCCTGCTTGTAATGGAAGAACACCCGCGACTGCTTCGAGTCGCCCATGCGAATCATGCGCTCGTCCTTGTCGAAATTCACGTTCGACAGGGCGCGCACGGGGATCTCGAGGGAGGGGTTCTTCTCGAGGCGCGCGTCGACGAGGGCCTTGTGCGCGAGGTCTGAGATCTTCTTGAGCGTCTTCTTGTCGCGAGCGTCCATTGCCTGACCTCTTCTGATCGCTTACTTCGTGTTGCGCGACGGCGCGGGCTTCGCGCGCTTCTCAGACTTCGCCGCGGGCGCGGCGGGCACCTCGGCGTCGACCTCGGCGGCGGGCACCGTGGCCCGCTTGGGCGCCTCGACGGCCGTCGAGGGACGCGCATACTTGCGGGTCTTGTTGGGCGTCACGTCTTCGAAGGCCGAGCCCGTTCCGAAGCCGAAGGACATCTGCTCTTCACCGAAATCGTCCATGGCGCGCGGCGCCCTCGGGGCCTTCGCCACCGGCACCGCAACGGGCGCCTCGACCTCGACGGCGATCGGCTCGGCGGGCGGAAGGTCGCTCGGGCTGCGCCCCTCGTCGTTGGCCGCGAGCGCCTCGGAGCCGTCGGTCAGCGCCGCGGCGCCGTCGGGCGCGGGGCCACCCTCGTTCACGGGCGCCTTCGGCGTGATGTGAACGTGCTTCAGCATCGCCTGGCTGAAGTCGCTCGCCACCTTGGCCTCGTCGACCCCGGTGATGCTGTGAATCGAGACCGCCAGCTCTTTGATGTACTTCTCGAAGAGCGTGCGACGCTCGTGCTCCCAGCGCTCGGCGTCCTTCGCCTTCACCCAGGCGCCGAGCTTGCGGCCGCACTCCATGAGGGCGAAGCGAATCTCCTTCACGATCTCGTCGTAGTGGGCGACGGCCTCCTTCGCCTCGCTCGTGAAGGGCACCCACACGCTCGCGAGGTGGACGAAGATCGCCAGCGGGCCGACGGGCAGCTCGCCCTTGCGCTGCTGGAGCCCGTAGCTCTTCCAATCGACCTTGGTGACCGCCTCGCTGATGCCGCACGCGCGCGGCTGGTAGAGCAGCGGCACGCGGTTGGCGAAGCGCATGAGGTCGGCGCTCTCGTCTTTGGCGAGCTGGCCCCCGAAGGCGATGCCCGCCTCGACCACGAAGGGGTTGCCGCGATACACCGCCGGCGGCCGCGTGTGCGCCGCGAAGAACTCGCCTTTGAAACGCCGCTTGAGCCCATCGATGATGAGCTGCTCGCCCACGGGGACCACGCAGGTCGCGGGGGGCGGCTGGATCTTCACCTGCGAGCTCGCGAGCGACGCGTAGAGCTTCTCGATCTGCGCGGGCGTCACGAGCCGCGCCTTCACCGTCGCGTCGAGGCCCGCGCGCTTCGCCACCGCCTCGGCGAGGCCCTGCGAGAAGCCCGCGCCCTCTTCGAGCATCTCGTCGCGCAGCGAGCCGTCGCTCTTGGCGATGCGCGACGCGAAGCGCTTGGCCGGCGGCAGCACCGCCTGCGAGCTCACCATCACCGCGTGCATCGCCTCGATGTGCGCGCCGTCGAGTTTGGGCGCGAGCATGAGCGGGTCGACGCCCGCGCGCTGACACAGCTCGTCGGCGACGGCGTCGGTCACGCGCGAGAACTCGCTCACCAGCGTGGCGTGCACGGTGCGGTTGCCCGCCTCGTGGAGGATCTTGATGAGCATCCCGAGCTCGACGCCGTG
>CAISKJ010000594.1 GCA_903885885.1 uncultured delta proteobacterium | reverse complement strand
GCGCGGCGGGCTGGGCCACCATGAGGCGCGGCGAGATGCGCTGCGCGATGAGCACGTCGCGCACGACGCCGGCGAGGCGCGCGGCCTCGACCTGCGCCGCGGGACCGACGCCCGGCATCACCTCGACGAGCACGCGCGCCACCTCGCCGCCCCGCGCCCGAACGCGCTGCGCGGCCTGCTGCACGAGCGCGAGCTGCGCGGGCGCGAGCGTCTGCGCGCGCGGGGTGAGCAGCATCGGGCGCGCGAAGCGAATCGCGTCGCCGGTGGCGTCCCAGGTGACGGTCTCGGCGCCCGTGTCGGGGCAGCCGTCGGCGTCGGTCACGCCGTTGATGGTCTCGGGCTGATCGGCGCAGCGGTCGGCCTCGCCGGCGACGCCGTCGCGATCGAGGTCGAGGTCGGGGCACCCTGCGCGCCAGCGGTCGGGGTGATCGCCCGCGGCCGCCGTGGGGCACGCGTCGTCGCGGTTGCCCACGCCGTCGCCGTCGTCGTCGGGCGTGGGGCAGCCCGCGCGGTCGGCGTCGGGGTGCGCGCCCGCGGCGGTGTCGACGCAGCGGTCGTCGGGGTCGAGCACGCCGTCGCTGTCGGTGTCGGGCGTGGGGCAGCCCGCGCGGCTCGCGTCGGGGTGCTCGCCCGAGGCCGCGAGGGGGCACTCGTCGTCGGCGTCGCTCACGCCGTCGCTGTCGTTGTCGTCGTCGGGGCAGCCGTCTTCGTCTTGAAAGTTGTCGGCGTCTTCGGGCTCGTTGGGGCACCGGTCGGCGCCGTCGGCCACGCTGTCGCTGTCGTTGTCGTCGTCGGGGCAGCCGTCTTCGTCGTCGAAGTCGTCGCGGTCTTCTGCCCGGTCGATGCAGCGGTCGTCGGCGTCGACGATGCCGTCGTGGTCGGTGTCGTTGCCGCGCGGCGCGTACGACAGCCCGAGGATGCCGCGCCACCCCGGCGTGGTCGGGTCGGTGCCGAGCCCGACGGCCGCGCCCGCGAGGAGCTCGACGTCGTGCGCCGCGTCGGTGGCGTAGCGCGCGCCCACGAACACCTCGTGCGTCACCGGGCTCTTGTAGCCGTCGCCGCCCGCGAGGCCGAAGGTGCCCAGGTAGTCGGCCGAGAGGTTGAGCCGCGAGGTGCGCGAGAAGCGCACGGCCACGCCCGCCGCGGCCACGAGGTTGCTCCCGATGGCGGCGTCGGCGAAGCGGCGCGTCTCGCGGATGCGCGCGCCGGCGTTGACAGAGAATGTCACCAGCGGGAGCCGGTAGTCGGCCACGAGCATGGGGGCGAAGGTGAAGGCGCCCTGCGAGTTGAAGCCCTTCTCGTCGCCGAAGGGGAGGGCCACGCCGAGGTCGAGGCGCAGGCCGAGGCCGCGGGCGTCGACGAGGCGCTCGCGCTGCACGATGGCCCACGAGGCCTCGACGCGCAGGTCGCGCAGGGCGGTGTCGGAGAGGGCCGCGCCGCGGGCGCCGAGCACCGGGGTCGAGCCGTCGCCGGACTGGGCCACCACCACGGGGATGGCCGCGCTCACCTGAAAGCGGCGGAGAAACCCCACGCTCCAGAGAAAGTCGGTGGTGAGGGCGTAGTCGATGGCGGGCTGCGCCTGCGCGGCGCCGACGGGGCGCAGCATGAGGGGCTGGCGCATGAAGCCCGCGACGAGGCCGAAGCCCACGGCGCCCGACGGCGAGATGGTGGCGCTGCGGGTCGCGAGGTGCTCCCCCGGACCGGCCATGGGCCAGTAGCCCTGCGCGTCGAAGTTGGTGTCGGTGCCCGGCGAAACCTGCGACCACGCGGCGCAGGGGGCGAGCACGGCGCCGAGCGCAAGGGCCATCGACCACCCACGGAAGACCACACTGTTCATCGAATCACTCCGAAGCAGCGCACCTCCGCCCGCAACACACGCATCGGGTGTTCGAGGGGGCCGTTGCCACCCTGAGATGCCGCTACCGGGCCGGATATACCGCGTCCAGTCGCACGTCTACCACGAACATGGGTCGGCCCTCGCGCTCGATCGTGAGCGACACGTCGCGGAGGGCGGCCCGATCCATGGCCTGGCGGGCCCCCACCTCGCCGAGGGCGGCGACGCTCTGCCGGTCGATGGACACGATGTGATCGCCCGGGCGCAGCCCCGCGGTGGCCCCGGGCGACGCGCCCTCGACGGCGAGCACGCGCAGGTACGACTCGTGGACCTCGTAGTCGACGCCGAGGCCGAGCATGGGCTCGGGCGCGAGGGAGCGGATGGTGACCATCGCGCCGCCCTCGAGGCGCAGGATCATGTTGCTGCCGTCCATGGCGCCCGACGGGACCCCGGTAAAGCGCGTCTCGGCCACGAGCTCATCGACGGGGCCGTCATCGTCGTGAAGCTCGACGCGAAAGCGCGCGTGGGGCTCGAGCCGCGCCGTCACCGCCGCGCTCGGCCACTCGGGCCGCAGCGAGTTGGGCGCCACGGGGGTGCGATACACCTCCTGCTCGTTGCGAAAGAGCACGGCGTAGAGGTCGGGGCCGCCATCGTCGTCCCACGTGCGACCGTCGGGTCGGCTCGGCGGGAGCTCCGCCGACACGAACACCAGCCGCCGGAGCGTGTCCGGCGGAGGACGCAGCGCGCCCGCCTCGCGCATACCCGGCGGCGGCGCGCGCATGGCCGTCTGATACCGCGGAAAGATCGTGCCGCATGCGAGCGTGAGGAGCGCAGCGCCCAGCGGGGTCAGGTGTCGTCGCATCGCAGCGGGCGCGAGCATACGTCGCATGGCCGCGGCCCCGCTACGACGACTTCTTCGCAGCGGGCTTCTTCGCAGCGGGCTTCTTCGCGGCGGGCTTCTTCGCAGCGGGCGCCTTCGCAGCGGGCTCGGCGAGGGCCGCGAGGGGCGTCGAGCCCGGCGCCAGGGCCGCGAGCAGCGCGTTCACGTGACCGTCGACGCGCACGCCACGGAACACGTGCGTGAGCCGCCCATCGGGGCCCACCACGAAGGTGCTGCGCACGGTGCCCTCGACCTTGCGGCCGTACATCATCTTCTCGCCCCACACGCCGTACGCGCGGTGCACCGCGAGGTCGGGGTCGCTCAAGAGCGGCACCGTGAGGTCGAACTTGTCGCGGAAGCGGCAGTGGCTCGCCACGCTGTCGCGCGAGAGCCCGAGCACCGTGACGCCAGCCTTCGCGAACTGCGCCGCCGCCGCCGAGAACCCACGCGCCTCGAGCGTGCAGCCCGGCGTGCTGTCCTTCGGATAGAAGAACAGAACCACCGTCTTGCCCTTCAGCGCCGCGAGCGACACGCGCTCGCCCCCGTCGCGCTCGAGTTCGAATCCCGGCGCATCGCTACCCACCACGAGCTCACTCATCGCTTCAATCACCTCCGCGCGGAGGCTACACGACCTCGCGGCCCGCGCGCGGCCTCAAGCACGGGACGGTCGCCGCCGTTCCGTGTCGATATGAAACAACACACGGCACACGGGCACGCCATGACCACCACGCGCCGCGCGCCCCGCTCGCACGGCTTCACCATGGGTTCGCGGCGCAGGAGCGCAGCGAGACGCCGTCCTTCGCGAACGCGACGGCCCTCCCCGCGGCGGCGCCGACGAGCGCAAAGTACCGCGCCAACGTGGCCCAGTGGGAGGCGAGCTCGGCGTGGATCGCCATCGGCTTCTCGCTCAACACACCGCACTACGATCAGTACGCCTCGCCCGGCGGCGACAATGCCTTCACCGCGCGCGCGGTGGGCAACCTCGACGGCGACGCCCAGTACTCGACCTTCGAACGCGTGGGCTCGCGCCTCGCGGGCGGCGAGCTCCAGAGCAGCGCGCTCACCATCAGCCGCGAGCTCGAGTAGCTACGCCGCCGACGGGACCGCCGCCGCGGGCGCGTCCGTCATCGGGGCCGCGGCCGCGCGTCGACGGGGCCGCGGGGCCACGCGGCGCATCGTCTCTTCGCCCGTAAAGATCCGCACCATCTTGCGAAAGCGGGCAAACACCGACTGCTGCACGTACGGCACGCCGAAGCGCTCGCAGAGGGCCTTCACCTTCGGCTGCACGCGCTGCAGCGACCGCATCGGCACGTCGGGAAACAGGTGGTGCTCGATCTGGTAGTTGAGCCACATGTGCAGCCAGTCGTTGAGGTCGCCGCCGGTGCGATAGTTCACCGAGCCGACCACCTGGCGAAGGTAGAACTCGCCCTTCGACTCGGGGCGGTCGTCGAAGCGGTAGAGGTCGTCGCCCGCGTGGTTGGGCCCCACCACGATGAAGGTGTGCAGGTTGGTGAGCGCCTCGGCCGCGACCGAGTTGACGAACGCGCTCGCCACCGCGAGGGGCCCGAGCAGGCTGAACGCCGCCGGGAGCGCCACGAACTGCATCGCCACGTAGGGCGCCACGCACTGCGCGAGAAACGGCCCCCACGGCGCGGGCGGCTCGGCGCCGTCCTTGGGCGCGTGCCGCGACATCCACATGCGCATGGTGTTGGGCGCGTAGTACACGGGCTTCCACGTGAGCGAGAGGCCCGCCACCGCGGCGTAGCGCGCCCACATGGGCAGGCGCGAGTCGCGGATGTAGTCGGCGTTGCGCTCGATGAGGTCGGGGTCGCGCACCTCGCCGGTGTTCTGGTGGTGCAGAATGTTGTGCTCGTAGATCCACGCGGCGGGGATCATCCAGTCGGGCCAGTCGACCATGCGGCGCCAGCCGCGCGCGAAGACCTTGCTGGTGTACCGCGCGGGCGTGGCGGGCGTCTTGTCGTAGCCGCGGTGACCGCAGTGGTGCATGAGCGCCCAGCGCGTGCTGCGACCGAGCGCGAGGCCCGCCGCGCTCACGAGGTTGGGGCCCATCCACGCGGTGGCGAGCCCGACGCCCGTGGCGATGCGCCCCCAGCGCTCGATCTTGCGGAGGTGCGCGGCGTCGTCGGCGTCGAGCGACGCGTCGATCTCGGCGCGCAGCGCGCGCAGCTCGGCGTGAAAGGCCTCTTGGTCGATGGAGTCGAGATCGAACGCGTCGGAGCTCATAACGGCGCGCGACGTTATGCGATCCGCCCGCGCGTTCAAGCGCATTGTCTGCGGTTTTTCGCCGTCAGACCGAGGCTGTTTCTGACGCGGCGCGTTCGTCGTCGCGCGTCGGGACGGCGAGCGCCGCCGCCGCGAAGCCGCCCGCGAGGAGCGCCCACACGACGAGCATGTGACGGCCGATCACCGCGGTGGCCACGAGGGGCGCGGCGATCTGCGCGACGGAGTTGAGCGACTGCGAGAGACCGAGCACGAGGCCCTGCTCGTGGGGCCCCACGCGGCGCGTGATGAGGCTCGTGAGGCCAGGGCGCAGGGGCGCGTTGCCGATCGACGAGACCGTCGACGCGGCGATGAGCATCGGGACGCTGTGCGCCCACGCGAGCATCGCGAAGCCGACGGCCTGAAACACGAAGCCGAAGCGCACCATGCGGGCCTCGCCGTAGCGGGCGATCATGCGGCCCACCATGCCCCCCTGCAGGAGCACGCCGAGCACGCCCGAGTAGGCGAGCGCGAGCCCGACCTCGCGCACGCCGAAGGGGCGCCCGCTCGCGGTGACGAAGCGCCGCTCGGAGAAGAGCGCGAAGCCCGACGTGAACGTGACGAACGAGAGCGAGAAGAGAAAGTACTGCGCGAGGCGCGACGCGATGGCCGGCCGCGCGAGGTAGCCCGCGTAGGCCGACCAGTCGAGCACGCCCAGGCGGCGCTCGCGCCGCGGCGCACCGTCGGCGTCGGGCGCGCGCGGCGACGGCGGCGGGAGCATGGCGAGGGTGAAGCCCACGGAGGTGAGCGAGAGGCCCGCGGCCACGTAGATGGGCAGGCGCATGTCGTAGGTGACGAGCCACGCCGAGAGGGCGGGGCCGATGAGGAACCCGATGCCGAAGGAGACGCCGATGACGGCGAAGCCGCGCGCGCGCTTCTCGGGGGTGGTCACGTCGACGATGGCGGCCT
>CAISKJ010000593.1 GCA_903885885.1 uncultured delta proteobacterium | reverse complement strand
TCGCGCGGGTGCGCATGCCCCTCGGGATCGCCCTCGGCGCGCGCTCTCCCGACGAGATCGCGGTCTCCATCGCGGGCGAGCTCATCGCGTGGCGCCGCGGCGCGCGGCTGCCGCACGAGGCGTTGCTGCGCGCACCCTGAGCATAACGGGCTCAAGGTTTTGCGGGGGTCCGCCGTTCCGCGTGAAAGAACGCACCCGAGGACGCCCCCCTATGGCCAACGCTGCCCGCTCCCTGCCCCCGCTTTCGTTCGACGACCCCGCCCTCGACGAGCTCAGGTCTCGCGCCCCGGCCAACGACGCGCACGCGCCGCTCCTCACCGACGCGCAGCTCACGCTCCCGTCGCTCACCTTCGCGTCGGAGCTCCCGCCGCCCATGGCCGCGGCCCCGAAGGCCACGGCGCCGCTCGCGTACCCGATCCCGTCGTACATCCCCGAGGCGCTGCCCGATCCCTCGTTCGCGCCCGTGACGCCGCGCGCGCCCTCACCCCCGCGGGCCGACCTCGCCGAGCGCGCGCCGCGCCCCGCCGGGCCCATCAAGCTCCCGGCGCTGCAGCCCGCGCCGCACGACCCCTCCCTCGAAGAGCGCGTCGTCGACGCCCTCGAGCGCGCGCTCGCGGCCATGCCCCCGTGGCCCACGGCGCTGCGCTTCACCATGCCCCTCGCGGTCACGGTGGCCCTCGCCCTCATGGCCTTCGTCTACGAGATCGGCTTCAACATTCGCACCGCGCGCGGTGTGGTTACCGCGCTCGCGCAGCTCGGGTCGTAGCGTCGTCGGCGAGCGCGCGCAGCCGCGCGGGCGAGGCCAGCACCGCGGGCGCGGGGCAGCGCGTGTCGGGCTCCTTCGCGCGCAGCCGCAGGTGGTTGTCGTACGCGCCCTCGCGCAGAAGCTCCCAGTGCGCGTCGGGGAGCCCCACGGGGCCGCGGTTGATCCACAGCCACGCGAGGGCCGCGGCGTCGCACTGAAGCTCCGTCGCGGGGCGATCGGTGAAGGGCCCGTGGTTGTGATAGTGCGCCCAGTCGTGCAGCGCCCAGTAGAGGGCGTTTACGTTGTCGGTGGCGAGCCAGAAGGTGCGCGCGGGCGGTCGGCGGTGCTCCCACAAGAGGTCCGTGGCGTCGTCGATGGCGTAGGGCGCGAGGCACTCCACGGTGTCGTCGA
The DNA here is from genome assembly GCA_903885885.1 of uncultured delta proteobacterium. Taxonomy (GTDB): domain Bacteria; phylum Myxococcota_A; class Polyangia; order Polyangiales; genus CAISKJ01. The sequence continues at coordinate 553 of CAISKJ010000593.1, read as the reverse complement.
GGCCCAGCGCGCGCGCCTGGTCGCGGCCGGTGTGCAGCCACGCGCGCTCGGCGGGCAGCACGCTCCACGGCGCACGAAAAATGAAGGCCATGCGCAGCGGGAGCTCGTCGTCGAGGGCGTTGAGCACGATGCCCTCGGCGGGCGTCCGCCACTCGAGCGCGGCGCTCTCACACCACGAGAAATCGTCGAAGGTCTCGGCGCCCACGAGCAGCGGGAGCGGCGGCGTAGCGAGGTGTACGGTGCGCATGCGCGAGGGGGTGTTCTACCGCGAGAGTGCGAAGGTGAGCTCGCCGCCGCGCGCGACCATCGCGTGCGTGAGCGTCGGGTGCGCGAGGGCCTCGCCGTTCCACCGAATGGCCGTCGGGCGCAGCGCGCCGGTGCCCGCCGCGGGGGCCCGCACGCGGAGCACCGCGCCGCCCGCGAGGGTCACGTCGGCGCTCGTCACGGCGGGGGCCGCGAGCAGCCACGTCTCGGTGCCCGCGATCGGAAACGCCCCCAGCGCGGCGAACACGTACCACGCGCTCATGGTGCCCGCGTCGTCGTTGCCCGGAAT
>CAISKJ010000592.1 GCA_903885885.1 uncultured delta proteobacterium | reverse complement strand
GGGGCGTCGTTGACGGAGCACACGCGCTGCCCCGCGGTGGAGCCCACGGCGCACACGTACCCGTCGCCGGTGCGACAGTCGCTGTTGGCCGTGCAGCGGCGCAGGCACACGGGAAAGCCCTGCAGCTGCGTGCACGTGGCGTCGGCGGGGCAGCGCGCGCCGCCGTTGCAGACGCCCACGCAGTAGCCGCCGTTGAAGCCGATGCGGTCGCCGAGGCAGATCTGCCCCGCGCGGCACGTGCCCTGGCCGAACTGCTCGGTGCTCTCACACGGGTCGCCGATGCCGCTCGCCTCGGGGGCCACGTCGGGCGGCGGCGCGACGTCGACCTTGGGCTCAACGTCGGCGGGCGCCACGTCGGGCGTGACGTCGGTCGACGCGTCGCGCGGGGGCGTGGTGCCGCCGGTGGTCTCCGACCCGCACGCGCCCAGCGCGGCCAGCAGGAGAACGTCTCGAATCGATCGCACGTCGCGCATGAATCCTCACGAAAGGGCTGTGTCTACACCCGATGGGCGGCGGCGCATCCTCTGGTGTGGAGACCCCCGCTGTCAACGCGGCCGAGCGAGCGCGCTGCTTCGCGTGGGGTGCGTCAGTGGGCCCGCGCGATGCCGCTGAGCGCCGCGACGAGCGAGGCGCTCTCCGCCGGGGGGCTCCACCGCGGCGGCAGGGTGACGCCGTGGGCGCGCGCGACGGCGCGCAGATCTTCGACGAAATCGTGCGCGGTGGCGCTCGCGTCGCGGCGCCGCAGGCCCACGTGGATGGCGTAGGCCATGCCCGGGGTGTTGGGTCGGCCGAAGGCCTCGACGGCCCAGCGCATCCACGGCTCGAGGCGCGCGTGCAGCGCGTTCGCCGAGGCGGGGTCGCGGGTGACGTCGTCGAGGGCGGTCTCGATGAGGGCGTGGCGCGCGTCGAGCTCGGCCACGGCGCGCACCACGAACTCGCGGTAGGGCGCGTACGAGCAGAGGTCGTGCTCGTGGAGCTGCCAGCGGCACTGGCGCCCCGCCACGAGCTGCGCGGCGAGGGCCTCGGGCCACGAGGCGGCCCCCTCGGGGGGCGCGTGGTCGGCGCCGTGGGCGCTCGCGTCGAGGGCGACGCCCGCCACCGTCTCGTAGAGGGCCGCGAGCTGCGCGTAGAGGGCGGTGAGCTCGCGCACCTGGCCCCCGACGAAGCGCAGCCACGCGGCGCCCGGCGCGTGGCGAATGCCCCCCGCCACGGTGACCACGAGCTGAAAGAGCCGCGCGGCGTGCGACTCCATCATGCGGCACACGGTCGAGCGGTAGAGCTCGTCGGACAGGCGCGGGTCGGTCACGGCGAGGCCTCGTCGGCGAGCTCGAGCGCGGCGCGCACCTCGGTGGTCACCATGGTGGCGAGGCGCTGGTAGAGGTCGTCGCCCTCTTCGCGCGTGGCCGCGGCGGGGGTGCCGAAGTAGGCGCGGTCGGCGCCCATTTCGACGAAGGTGTGGCGCCCCTCGCGGATGGCCACGGAGAGCGAGATGGGCACCGGCGCGAGGCCCGCGCGCACGTCGTCGCGCACGAGCTCGGGCCGCGCAGCAAGCACGAGCGAGGTCTCGTAGGAGCCCGCGTGGCAGTCGCCGCGGCGAAACTCGTCGGAGAGCGTGCGCCCCCAGCGGCGCGTGAGCTGGTTGGCGAAGAGCGCGCCGGGCACCCGCGCGACGGCGCGCGCGAGGGAGTCGACGTGCGCGGGCTCGAGGTGGTTGTTGACGACGCACACGCGCGCGAAGCCCGCGGCGAGGTAGGCCGCGCAGAGCTCTTCGATGAGCTTCTCGGTGGTCTCGGGCGAGAGGCTGATGGCGCCCGCGAAGCCCGCCGCGTAGCGCGTGACGCCGTACGCGAGCGAGGGCACGGCCACCGCGGTGACGCCGCCCTCGCGCAGACGCGCGGCGGCGACCTCGCACACGCGCTCGGAGAGAATGGCGTCGGTGGCGAGCGGCAGGTGCGGGCCGTGGGGCTCGGTGCTGCCCACCGGCAACAGCGCCACGGGGTGCGGTGATCGCAGGAGCGCGGCGCACTCCTCGGTGGTGAGGTCGCCCAGTCGAAGCGAGAGCATAGGGCGCGCGAGTGTAGCAGCGCGCCGGAGATGCCAGGGGGTCTCCCTTCGAGGGGTGAACCCTTCGCGGGAGATGCCAGGGGGTCTCCCTTCGAGGGGCATCGGCGTTAAGTGAGAACGTCTCGGAGGAATCCGAGGCAGGCGTCGAGGGCGGCGGGACGCGACGGCGGATGGTTCGATCGAAGCCCTTGGACGATCTGCGGGGCGAGGCGAGCAAAGTCGCACAGGGTGACGGGCAG
>CAISKJ010000591.1 GCA_903885885.1 uncultured delta proteobacterium | reverse complement strand
GCCCTTCACGCGCGTGATGGCCACCACCATCTGGACGCCCGTACACACGCAGCCCGACCGCCACTCGAAGAACATGGGGTACCTCCGCGCCGGCGCCGTCGTCGACGCCGTCGAGGGGCCGCTCAACCCCATGACCTGCGTGGTGCACCGGCGCTCGCAGCACCCCGAGGGCGGGTGGTACCGCATCCGCGACGGGGGCTACGTGTGCGTCGGCGGCGCCATGGCCTCGGGCTGGCCCAACCGCGACTTCATGGCCCCCGTGCAGCCCGACTACGACGCGGGGATGCCCTACCGCATGGGCATCATCTACGGCATGACGGTGGCCTACCGGCGCCTCCCCACCACCGAAGACCTGCACCTCTTCGAACCGTGGCGCTACGCCAACACGCCCGACGAGCAGTTCGACAACAGCGACACGCAGCGGCCCGCGGGCGCGCCGCCCGTGCGCGCCCACCCGCGCACCCTCGACGAGCTGCGCGGCCCCGGCTCGAGCGCGATGATCCGTCGGCTCACCGTGGGGATGTATGTCGCCCTCGACCGCGTGTTTCGCGACGACGAGGTGGGCGAGCGCTACTGGCACACGCAGTCGGGCGCCTACATCCGGCAGAGCCGCATGGGCGACGTGCACCACTGGTCGAACAGCCACGGCGCCGTCCTCGACGACGCGGTCACCCTCCCCTACGCGTTCGTCATCTCCGAAGAGGCCTACAATTACCGCGCGTCACCGACGGGGAGCCTCGGCGCGCACCATCGCATCCCGCGGCTGTCGGGCGTGGCGCTCGCCGACGCACCGCCCATCATGGCGGGCGGGCGCTGGGCCTACTACCGCACCGCCGACGGCATGGCGGTGAGCGCGCGGCAGGTGCGGCGCGCTACCCGGCAGCCCCCGCCGGAGGGCGTCGGGCCCGCCGAGAAGTGGATCGACGTCGACCTCGACGAGCAGATCCTGGTGGCCTACGAGGGCGCGCGCCCGGTGTACACCACGCTGGTGTCGTCGGGGCGCGCGGGCGACGACCGCGAGCACAACTTCGAAACGCCCGAAGGCCAGTATCGCATTCTCAGCAAGCACGTTTCGAACACGATGGACGGCGAGACCCCCAACGGCGTGTACAGCTTCGAAGACGTGCCGTGGGTGATGTACTTCCAGGGCTCCTATGCGCTGCATGGGGCCTTCTGGCACTCGCACTTCGGGTGGCGCATGTCGCACGGCTGCGTCAACCTCGCGCCGCTCGACGCGCGCTGGCTCGCGTACTGGTCCGACCCGCCGCTGCCCGAGCACTGGCACGGCGTGTACGCCACGCCCGAGCGCCCCGGGAGCCGCGTGATCATCCGTCACTCGCGCGCCAACCAGCACGCCGACGAAGACCGCCCCGCCGAGGCCAACGCCGAGGCCGCCGGGGGCAACTGACGCGCGTTGCGCCCGCCGCGCGGGCGTTGTAGGCGTTCGTGCCCTATGCGACTCGTCGAGGCTCTCGCCCTGCCGCGCGCCCCGCTGCGCCTCGCGCGCATGGCCGCCACCACCGCCGTCGGCGCCACGGTCTTTCTCTCCGAGGAGCGGTGGTAGGGCCTGAGCTACGAGCGCCGCCGCAGCTACGTCTCGTGGTGGTCTCGCGCCATGCTCGACGGGCTCGGCGTCGAGGTGG
>CAISKJ010000590.1 GCA_903885885.1 uncultured delta proteobacterium | reverse complement strand
TGCACCACCACGGGCTGCGGCTGCGCGTAGCCCGCCTGCACGTTGACGCCCGCGCTCACGCCGCCGACCTGCCCCCCCGCCTGTCCGTATACCTGGGCCTCGGCCGCAGCCGGGAGCGCGACGGCTCCAACGGCGATCAGCGCGGCCACACATCGCGTGGTCCGATCGAACATGATCTTCACTTCTCCCAAAGGCGCTCTCTCGCGACCGCCTCGTTCTTGACGGGCGACGGTATCGGCTCCGCCGCGCACGGTCTATCGCAGAAACGCCCCGTCGCGCTTCTACGCCGCGCGAGAGGCCTTCTCAGTAGGTCATCGCGTCGCGTGCGGCGTTGGCCACGTCGTGGTCCGGGTGCTGCCCGAGGCGCGTGAGGAGCTGCTGCACCTCGCGGTCTTTGTTGTGATCGCGGAGGCCCGAGATCACGGCGTACACCACGTCGGTGGGCGGGTTCGCGGCGAGCTTGTGCTGGTAGTACGCCACGAGCTGGCGCACGGGCATGAGGCGCGTGAGCCCGCGCAGGGCCTCGCGGCGCACCTCCTCGGAGGGGTCGTTGTCGGCGCACCACTGCGCCAGCGGCAGAAACTGCGGGAAGCGCTCCATGTTGATGAACTGAAAGGCGATCGCGCGGCGCACGTCTTCGTTGGGGTCTTGGAGGAGCCTCTGCACCAGCGCCCAGAGCCGCGGCCCCGCCGCCTCGGGCTGCCAGTGGAGCACCTCGGCCACCTCCTTGCGCACGCGCTCCGAGGGGCTCTGCGCGTGCTTCTCGTACACGCTGAGCGCCAGGTCGCCGTGGCCCGCGTGGTGCGCCAGCGCGAGGAAGGCGATGCCGGCGGCCTGCACCTCCTCCGCGGGGTCGCGGTCGATCATGTTGGCCACGCCGTAGACGATCTGCGCGTCGTCTTGAAAGTCGGTGAGGGCGCCGAGGGCCGCCGCGCGCACGCTCGCCTGCGGGTCTTGCACCAGGGCCACCAGAAGCTCTCGCTTGCCCTGGAAGCGCTTCGCCGCGTCGAAGCGCATGCACTGGGCCACCTGCGTGCGCGCGTGGGGGTCGGGCATGCGCGCGAGCTGCTGCACCATGGCCAGCGCGCCCTCTTCAGCGAACTTGCACGCCGCGCGGATCACCTCGTCGAAGGTCTCTTGATCGAGGCCCGGCACGTTGGCGACGGCGTAGAGCGACTGCAGGTGCTGCGGCTGCACGCGGTTGTCGACGAGGTTGGCCCACGTTTGCAGGGCCTGGCGCCGCACGCGCACCGTGCCCGTGCGCATGTGGTGAGCGAGCAGGGGCTCGACCTCCATGTACCGCTGGCCGTCCGAGTAGCACTCGAGAAACAGCTTGTAGAGAGCGTCGCAGAGGCTCTCCTCGTCTTGCGCCTGGAGGCCCGGAAACTGCGCCACGACCTGGTTGTACGGCAGCGAGCGGTGCTGATCGCGGTCGGCCGGGAGCACGCGGAAGTCGGTCTCCGCGGTGGGGTCTTTCACCGTCGGAATGTCGGCGACGACCTGGATCTTGTACGAGCAGTTGTGGGCGCTCGGGAGCGTGTCGTAGGGGATCGTGAGGCGGAACGAGAAGGGGTACTGGCCGCCCGGCGCGAGGTCCATCCCGGCCGCGAGCACCTGCTCGCCGATGATGCGCAGGTCGACGTTGGGAAAGCCCCCGTCGTTCGACGACTGCACGTTCACGTAGATGAGGTGCGCGCGCAGCTTCGTGAGCTTGTACGGCTTCTTTCCGCCGACGAGCGTCACGTTGCCGCCCACCACGCCGCCGGGCGACCCCGTGGGCCGGTCGAGGGTGAGCGAGATGGCGGTGCCGCCGCCGAACATGTTGTCGAGAAGTCCCATCGCGATACGCTCCACCCGTGCAGCTGATCGTCGCGCGGACGGAACGTCACCGCGACACCGCCCGTCAAGCGCATCGGGGCAAACCCCAACAGCCTCGACCTTGCTTGACAGACATTCTGATTGAGACGCGCGCGCACTGCGTGCGATAACCGTTTTACTTATGCGGCGTTCCCAATTGCCTGCGCCGGTCGCAGCGACAACAACGCTCCCCGACCCGCAGCGCCCCACCAACGACGACGGGCAGAGCGGCCGCGCGTCGCGCGTCGACGTGGTGGCCCTCGCCGCGCCGCTGCGCGTGCTCGTCGTCGACGATTTTCCCGCGCAGCTCCGGGTGGTGAGGCGCCAGCTCGGCGGCGTGTTCGAGGTGCTCACGGCGAGCTCCGTCGACGAGGCCATCGCGCTGCTCGCAGCCGACGCCGCCATCGACGCCGTGCTCAGCGACCTGAACATGCCCGAGCGCTCGGGGCGCGAGCTCTTCGCCTGGGTGGCCGCGCATCAGCCCGCGCTCGTGCCGCACTTCGCGTTCATCACCGGCGCGGCCGACGCCGACGAGGGCCTCGAGCTCGCCGCCTCCACGGGCCGCCCGGTGTTCGGCAAGACGCTCTCGCTCCTCGATCTCCGCGCCGCGGTCGCTACCCTCGCGCAGGGCCCCGGCAACAGCGCGCGGTAGCGCCCGTCACTCGCGCTCGGTCATCTTCACGGCGCCCTCGAAGATCACGCCCTTGTCGATGAAGACCTCGGCGGCGGTGAGGTTTCCGTAGACCCGCGACGGGGCGTACACCTCGATGGTGCTCGCCGCGCGCACGTCGCCACGCACGGTGCCCCCGCGCACGATGAGGGTGCCCACCTCGAGGGTGGCGGTGACCTCGGCCTCGTCGCCCACGATGAGAATCCCGTCGGAGATCACCTCTCCTTCGAAGGTCCCGTCGATGCGCACCTTGCCCTCGAAGGCCAGCTTGCCCGTGAAGCGCGCCCCGCGCCCGAGGAGCGCGTTGAGCTCGCCCGCCGACGCCGCCTGCGCGCGCTCGCTGAGGGGCGTGTTCGCCTCGTCGCTCACGCCTTCACCGCCCCTTCGCTCGCCGCCGGAACGCCCATGAGCGGCCGCGCCCGCAGCCGCGCCCACGCCACCAGCGCGAGGATGCGCGGCACCGTGACCAGCGCGTCGCGCAGCCGCACGCCGCTGCGCTCGTCGGCGTACACCGGGCGCACGGGCACGTCGACCACGCGCAGCCCCGCGTGGGCCAGCGCGCCGAGCAGGTGGTTGGGGTACCCGTAGCGGCTCCACATGCGGGCCACGTCGACGCGCTCGAGCACCCGCCGCGACACGACGGTGTAGCCGCACTGCGAGTCGCCCACGTGGTCGAGCCCCGTGGCCGCGCGCGTCATGGCCGAGAGGGCCACGTTGCCGACCCAGCGCGTGAGGGGCATGACGCGGCGACACTCGGGGTGCCCCAGGCGGTTGCCCTTGGCGTAGTCGGCCCGGCCGGTGGCCACGGGCTCGGCGAGCGACGCGAGGTCCGACGGGTCCATCTGGGCGTCGCCGGCCATCACGGCCACGAGCTCGGCCCCGTGGTCGAGCGCGCGGAGGTAGCCCGTGGCGATGGCGCCGCCGACGCCGCGGTTCTCGGCGTGGCGCACGACCTCGACGCGCGGGTCGGCGCAGGCGCCGAGGTGCGCGGGCGTGTCGTCGGTGCTGGCGTCGTCGACCACCACGCAGCTGTCGACGAACGGGGGAAGCGTGGCGATGACCCGCGCGACCCGTACGCTGGTGTTGTACGCGGGCACCACCACCGTGATGCGCTTGCCGTGAAGCATCGGCGAGACGGCTACCGCGAAGCGCGCCCGCCGCGCAAGCGCGCACGGCGAGACTTCAGCGGTTGGTCACGGCGGGTGTCGCAACGTCGGTCGATCGGCGCCGGGCGTGACGACGGTCCCAGCGGCGTGACGTCGAGCTACGGCGCGCGAGCTACGGCGCGACGATCCACGCGGCGAATGCGGTGGCGTCGAGGTCGAGTACGGCGTCACCGAGGCGCTCGGCGCCTTCGCGGGTTGCGAGGAGCCGCATGAGGGCGGCGTGTTCGGCGGCGCTGGGCACGCGCCCGAGACGGCGCGTCGCCTGATGGAGCAGCGTCTCGTGGATGCCGTCTTCCTTGCCGCGCGTGTAGACGAAGTTCTTCATGGTGATCTCGCGTGGAAACATTGCCTCAACGTCGGGAGCCAGTCCACGCTCGCGCCCGTCGAGCTGGGCGAACACGCCCATCGCCGCGGCGAGCTCGCCGAGCCGGGTCTCGTCGCGCACCCGCTCGCGCAACTCGTGGGCCACGCGCGTGAGGCTGCGCACGTCGGCGTCGAGGCACAGCGGCGCAAACGCCAGCCACAGCTCCGATCCCCTCGCCCGCAGCTTCGTGATGCGCTGCTGGTACACCGCGTCGATGCGAAATGGCACCCCCGCGAAGCGCGCGTTGAGCGGGCTCGTGCGGTACTCGCCGTGCGTGCCCCAGGGCTTCTGGCGCCCTGAGAGCAGCACCACCGCACTGCGGATGGGGAGCGGCGGCTCCGTGGGGTGCTCGTGCTGCGCCATCGCGAGCATCGTGTGGTATTCGAACATCCGGTAGGGGATGCGCTTCGACCAGCGCCACGCCCACTCGACGTGGTGCACCTCGGCGACGCCGTCGACTTCGGCGCGCAGGGCCCGGTCGAGCCGTCGCGCACGCCGCGTGAGCTGCGTCTCGATCCATTGGGCGTCGCGCACCGTGGCCGTCGGGCGCGTGAGCGCGCGCACCAGCGCCTCGGGAAAGTGGCGCGACACGGCGCGCAGCGTCTCGTCGGCTTCGGACATCGTGGCGGGCACGCATCAGCGCGCATGCCACCGCGCGAATTGCCGCACAGGAAGGCGCTCGTGCGAGAGGAGGGTGGCGGAATGGGGTGGCGAGGGGGTGGCGGAGGGGTGGCGGATCGCCACCGTCGCAGGCACCGGTACGACGCCGACACTACGGCCGCATGGTCGCGCGTCGTCGTCGACAGAGCTGCGTAGAACGTCTCGCAGCGCTTCGAGGGCTTCCGGGACCGGCGTCGAGTGGCTTCGGCGAAGGGGCTCTCCATGCCCTCGCGTCGGCGCTTTCCGACGGCACTTGCCCTGATCTATCGTGCGCGCCGATCGGGTGTTGGGCGCCCGATGAGAGGGCGTGCACCATGAAACCAGCGTCGCAGAACTTTGCCTTCCTCGCGGGTCGCTACGAGAAGATCGAGACCGTCGCCGCCAACGCCGAGCGCGACTGGTCCCACGACGCGGTAGGCAGCCTCATGCGGCAGCGCCTCTTCGCCGAGCTCCTGGCGCATCAGGTGTCGGCGCGGATGCGCATCACCTCGTCGTCGACCGAGAACTTCTACGACGTGCTGGGGCGCATCGAGCGAGCGGGCATTCCCGCCGAGGCCATCGAGCTCTTTCAGGCGACCCGCAAGCGCGGCAACGAAGCCGCCCACCGCGCCAACGGAACACCCGCCGAGGCCCTCGCGAACCTGCGCCTCATGCACCAGCTCGCCGTGTGGTTCTTTCGAACCTTTCACGACAGCGCCTACAAGGCCCAGGCCTTCGCCACACCCGAAGACCCCGGCGAGACCCTGCGACGCCTCGCCGCGAGCGTCGCCGCCGCCGAGAAGCGCGCCCGCGAAGAGGCCGACGCCGCCAAGGTCGCCCGCGCCGAGGCCGACGCCGCGAAAGCCACCGCCGAGACCGAGGCCCTTCAACGTCTGCTCGCCGAAGAGCGCGCGGAGAAAGAAGCCGCCGACCGCGCCCTCTGGGAACAAATGGCGCAGGAGTTCGAAAGGGCCTCCGCGAGTGCGCCCGCGACGCCCGACACCGCGGCCCTCATCGACGACTTTCTTCAGAAGGCCGCCGCGGCGGCGAAGAAGATCAAGGTCTCCGAGGCCGACGTGCGCCGCGGCATCGATCAGGCCCTGCGCGCCGTCGGGTGGCAGGCCGACTCCACCGAGCTCACCTACGCGAAGGGCGCGCGCCCCGCGCACGGCGTCGACCTCGCCATCGCCGAGTGGCCCACCCGCGACGGCGTGGCGGATTATGTGCTGTTCCTCGGGCTGCGCCCCGTCGCGGTGGTCGAGGCGAAGCGCAGCCTCACGAGCGCCATCGACGCCGTAGGGCAGGCGGAGCGCTACAGCCGCGGGTACGCCGTGAAGGGCGACGAGACGCTCGAAGGCGGGCCATGGGGCGAGCACAAGGTTCCGCTCGTGTTCGCCACCAACCGGCGCCCCTACCTCAAGCAGTTGGAGCACACCACCGGCGTGTGGTTTCGCGACGCGCGCGACCCCAAGAACAAGGCCCGCCCGCTGCACGGGTGGTACTCGCCCGAAGGGATCAAAGGCCTCCTCGCGCAAGACGTCGCCGGGGCCCACGCCGCGCTCGCGAAGAGCCCCGTCGCCGCGCTCGCGCTGCGCTACTACCAGAACGAGGCCATTCTCGCGGTCGAAGGCGCCCTCGCCCGCGGCGACACGCGCTGCCTCGTCGCCATGGCCACCGGCACCGGCAAGACCCGCACGGCCATCGGGCTCATCTACCGGCTCGTCGAGGCGGGGCGCTTTCGCCGCGTGCTCTTCGTCGTAGACCGCAGCGCCCTCGGCGCGCAGACCGCCGACGTCATCAAAGACTACAAGGTCGCCAGCGAGAAGACCTTCGCGCAGATCTTCGGCTTCAAAGAGCTCGCCGACGTAGCGCCCGACGCGGACACGTGCCTGCACATCGCCACGGTGCAGGGCATGATGCGCCGCGTGCTCGACGGCGACGGCGACGACGCGCCGCCCGTCGACAGCTACGACTGCATCGTCGTCGACGAGTGCCACCGCGGATACACCCTCGACCGCGAGATGACCGACGAGGAGCTCCTGTTCCGCGATCAGCGCGAGTACGTGTCGCGGTACCGCAAGGTGATCGACTACTTCGACGGCGTGAAGATCGCGCTCACCGCGACGCCCGCGCTGCACACCTCGGAGATCTTCGGCGCCCCCGTGTATCGGTACACGTACACGCGCGCCGTGCTCGACAAGGTGCTCGTGCCGCAGGAGCCGCCCTACCGCATCGTGACCGAGCTCGCGCGCGACGGCATCTCCTACGGCGTCGGCGACAACGTGACCACCTACGACCCCAGCACGGGCGAGATCGACACGGCCGCCGCGCCCGACGAGCTCAGCTTCGAGGTCGAGGCCTTCAACCGTCAGGTGAAGACGCCCGGCTTCAACCGCGCCGTGTGCGAGCAGCTCGCGGCCGAGATCGATCCGCACCTCGACGACAAGACGCTCGTGTTCTGCGTCGACGACGCGCACGCCTCCGACGTCACCCAGCGCCTCAAGGCCGCCCTCGACGCGCGGTGGAAGGGCCTCGACGACACGGTGGTCGCCAAGATCACCGGGCGCGTCGACCGACCGCTCGAACAGATCAAGAAGTTTCGCAACGAGCGCGAGCCCAGCGTGGTGGTCACCGTCGACCTGCTTACCACCGGCATCGACGTGCCGCGCATCTGCAACCTGGTGTTTCTGCGCCGCGTGAAGAGCCGCATTCTGTACGAGCAGATGCTCGGCCGCGCGACGCGCCTGTGCCCCGAGATCGGCAAGGAGTCGTTCCGGGTGTACGACGCCGTCGGGCAGACCGCCCTCATCGGCGACCTCACCGACATGAAGCCCACGGCGGTGACGCCGTCGTTCACGTTTCAACAGCTTGCCCACGAGCTCATGACCACGCCCGATGCGCGCGCCCGCGAGGCCGTGCTCGATCAGCTCGTGGCGAAGCTCCGTCGCAAGCGCGCCGCCGTGGAGCGCAGCGCTCCCGACGCCTTCGAGGCCGCCGCGGGTATGCCCCCCAAGGAGCTCCTCGCGCAGCTCAGCGCGCAGGGCCCCACGGAGGCCGCCGCGTGGCTCATGGAGCACCCCGCGGTGGTGGGCCTGCTCGACAAGGTGAGCGGCGTCGACCCGCGCGTGGTGGTGCACCACGGCGACGATCGGGTCATCGAGGTGACGCAAGACTTCGAAGGCAAGGCGCCCGCGGACTACCTCGAATCGTTTGGGGCCTTCATCGAGGGCAACCTCAACCGCATCCCCGCGCTCATGGTGGTGAAGACCGCCCCGCGCGACCTCACGCGCAAGCAGCTCCAGGAGCTGGCCGAGGCCCTCGCGGCGGCGGGCTACTCGGAGATCAAGCTCCAGAGCGCGTGGCGCAAGATGACCAACGAAGACATCGCCGCCACCATCGTGGGGCACGTGCGCCAGCGGGCGCTCGGGGCGGCGCTCGTGCCGTACGCGACGAGGGTAGATCGCGCCGTGAAGAAGGTGCTATCAGCGCGCGCATGGACGAGGCCGCAACGCACCTGGCTGGAGCGCATCGGCAAGCAGCTCGCGGCGACGACCGTGCTCGACCGCGAGGCGCTCGACGCCGAGCCCTTCCGCGGGCACGGCGGCTTCGAGCATGTGAACACGGTGTTCGACGGCGACGCCGAAGGGGTGCTCCGCGCGCTCAGCGAGGCCGTGTGGCAAGACGTGGGCTGACCACCGGGGGGCTTCGATGAGCGCCTCGACCCACGACATCGTGCAGAAGCTCTGGGGCTTCTGCGACATTCTGCGCGACGACGGCATCACCTATCACCAGTACGTCACCGAGCTCACGTACCTGCTCTTTCTCAAGATGGCGCAGGAGACGAAGACCGAGCACCAGCTCCCCGACGGGTACCGCTGGCGCGACCTCGTGGCGAAGCGCGGCCTCGCGCAGCTCACCTTCTACAAGAAGATGCTCGTCGACCTGAGCGGCGAGGGCACCGCGCAGGTGCAGGCCATCTACGCCGACGCGCAGACCTCGATGCGCGAGCCCAACAACCTCGCGAAGCTCGTGAGCCAGATCGACGCCCTCGACTGGTACCGTGCCCGCGAAGAGGGCCTCGGCGACCTCTACGAGGGCCTCCTCGAGAAGAACGCCGGCGAGGTGAAGTCGGGCGCGGGGCAGTACTTCACGCCGCGTCCGCTCATCGACAGCATCGTGGCCCTCGTCGACCCCAAGCCCGGTGAGGTGATTCAAGACCCCGCCGCGGGCACCGCAGGCTTCTTGATCGCCGCCGACCGGCACATCAAGGCCAGCACCGACGAGCACTTCAAGCTCAAGCCCGAACAGGTCGAGTGGCAGAAGACGCGGGCCTTCGTGGGCGTCGAGCTCGTGCCCGAGACGCGCCGCCTCGCGCTCATGAACCTCATGCTCCACGGCATCGAGGGGACGGTGCACCTCGGTGACTCGCTCTCGTCGGTGGGCAGCGGCCTCGGGCAGGCCGACGTGATTCTCACCAATCCGCCCTTCGGCTCGAAGCGCGGCGGCGACACCCCGCGCCGCGACGACTTCACCTACAAGACTTCGAACAAGCAGCTCGCCTTTGTGCAGCACGTCTACCGGGGGTTGCGACCGGGCGGGCGCGCCGCCGTGGTGGTGCCCGACAACGTGCTCTTCGAAGACGGCGTCGGCGTGCAGATTCGCAGCGACCTCATGGAGAAGGCCGACCTGCATACCGTGCTGCGTCTCCCGACGGGCATCTTCTACGCCCAGGGCGTCAAGACCAACGTGCTCTTCTTCAGCCGCGGCAAGGGCGACAAGGGCAACACGAAGGCCACCTGGGTATACGACATGCGCACCAACATGCCGTCGTTCGGCAAGCGCACTCCCTTTACGCGGGCGCATTTCGAGGGCTTCGAGAAGGCCTATGGGGCGCGTACAGAGGGCAGCAACGATCGCTGGCGGGTGTTCAACCGTGAAGAGTTCAAGCAGCGCGGCGACAACCTCGACGTCACGTGGTTGAAGGACGACAGCGCGGGAAACGCGGGCGAGTTGGAGGAGCCCGAGGTGATCGCGGCGCATATC
>CAISKJ010000589.1 GCA_903885885.1 uncultured delta proteobacterium | reverse complement strand
GCCACGGGGCGCAACGCGGGCGCCTTCGAGGGCTTCGAGCTCTCGCACCGTAACACCTTCGTGCGCGTCGAGGGCGTCACGGGGGCCGAGCAGATCTCGATCGCGTCGCGCGTGCCCACGGTGCTGTGCGTGCGGCGCGGCGACGGCACCGTGGCGTGCAAGCGCGGGAGCGCCGAGGCCGCCGCGGTGCAGGGGCTCTCCGACGCGCGACAGATCTCCGGTCGCTGCGCGCTGCGCGCGAACGGCGAGGTCGCGTGCTGGGACCTGAGCTCGCTGCAGGCCACGCCCGTCGCGGGCCTCAGCGACGTGGTGAACCTCTCGAGCGACGGCGTGCAGCACTGCGTGGTGCTCCGCGGCGGCACGGTGTGGTGCTGGGGCGCCGTGGGCAGCGTGCGCGACATGCCCCCGACGGGGCGCATCGCGACGACCCCCGAGGCCGTGAGCGGCGTGACGGGCGCGACGATGGTCGCCGTCGGGCGCTTCAGCGTCTGCGCCGCGCTCACCTCGGGGGTCGTCATGTGCTGGGGCCGCCGCGCCGAGATCGCCATCGGATCGTCGTCCGAGAACATGCCCCCCACGGCGGTCGTGAACGCCCGCGGCGCGCCCGTGCGCACCCTCACGGCCCACGCGGCGCTGCGCGAAGACGGCACCGTCACCACGTGGGGCAACGGCATCTGGGGCGCCCGCGGCGACGGCACGTACACCCCTTCGACGGGCTCCGTGGTGGTGCCCGGCATCCGCGCGCGCGCCCTCATGGAGGGCGACGCCGACCAGCACCTGTGCGCCGTCGACGAGAGCGGCGTGGCCTGGTGCTGGGGCTACGACGAGTACGGCCAGCTCGGCTGCGGCGGCGGCGCGCAGCGCTGGCCCCTGCCCGCGCTCGCCAACCCCGAGTCCACCGGCGAGCGCATGCCCCTCACCAACGTCACCGACGCGATGCTCACCGCGTCGGCCGCGTGCGTTCGGCGCGGCGACGGCAGCGTGTGGTGCTGGGGCGGCGCCGACTACGGCATGCTCGCCAACAGCACCGCCGACCCGTCGCCGCCGTGGCGCCTCACGCCGACGCGCGTGGCGGGCCTCACCGGGGTGGCGTCGCTGCTCTCGAGCGGCTCGGCGCCGCGCGACGTGTTCGGCGTGGCGCTCGACGACCGCACCGCGCGCTTCTGGGGCATGGGCACCCAGGGCGCCGTGGGCGACGGGCCGCCGGAGGTGCGCACGCGCCCCACGGCCCCCGCGCGGCTCGCCAACGTGCAGCAGGTGAGCGCGGGCCTCGAGCACGCGTGCGCCCGCCTCGGCGACGGCACCGTGTGGTGCTGGGGCAAAGGGTCGTCGGGCGAGCTCGGCGACGGGAACATGACCAACGCCGCGACGCCCGTGCAGGTGATGGGGATCACCACCGCGGTCGACATCGCGATGGGCCCCGACGTGTCGCTGGCGCTCCTGCGTGACGGCAGCATGCGCCTCTGGGGCCTCTCGACGAGCGTGCTCTCGACCGCGGCCATGAACCCCACGCCCGTGGCGCTCCCGCCGCTCGCGGGCGTCACGAACCTCATCACGGTGATGCCCCACGACTGGCGTCAGGTGTGCGCCCTGCGCGACAACGGCATGGTGAGCTGCATCGGCGACCGCCTCACGCAGCGCTACGCGTGGGTCGACATGGGCCTCGCCGACGTGACCCAGCTCGCCGGGAGCCCGGCCTACATCGGGTGCGCGCGGCACGGCAACGGCACCGCGTCGTGCTGGGGCATCAACCGCTGGAGCGCCGTGGGCGACCCCACGCTGCCCAACACCGAGACGTACGTCTCTCCCCAGATCGTGCGCAACGAAGACGGCACGCCCTTCGACCGCGTGGCGCGCGTGCGCCCGGGCATCGGCATGGTCTGCGCGGTGCGCGACGACCGCACGCTGTGGTGCTGGGGCGCGAGCAGCAACGGGGTGATGGGCCGCGGCCTCACCACGGCGTGGGCGCGCGCGCGCCCGGTGATCGGGCTCTGACGCCACGGCCTTCTTCGGGCGATACTGGGCGCATGGCATCGACCCACACCCCACCGGCCCTGGCGTGGGCGCGCACGCACGGGGCGAAGGCGGTGGTGTGCGGGCACTCACACATGCCGGGGAACGTCGAGGAGGGCGGCGCGCGCTACATCAACACGGGGAGCTGGACGTTCCACTGGGCGCAGGCCACGCGCTACGCGGACGGCGCCTTCACCGTGCGGGATCGGGTGACGGGGCGGACGTACGGCGACGAGCTCTACCGCCCGCTGATGAGCGGAGAGCTCG
>CAISKJ010000588.1 GCA_903885885.1 uncultured delta proteobacterium | reverse complement strand
CGCTCACCGCGGCGGGGTCGGCCGGACAGCCGCGCAGGTCGGCGCGCTGGGAGAGGTCGTCGAACACGCGGGGGAGGTCCGCGGGGGCCGCGAGCCTGCCGCGCGCCTCGACGCCCACGTTGCGCTGCCGGCACGCGTGCAGGGCGGCCTGCCACCAGGGGGCCACCTCGTCGGCGGTCGGCGCGTCGGGGCCCTCGACGGCCCAGAACGAGATCCCCGCGATGGCGCCGAGCACCTCGTCGGCGTAGCGCGGCAGGTCGGCGAGCCCCGTGAGGCTCGCGCGGGTCACGGGGTGATCGAGCACGACGCGCGCGCGCAGCGCCACGGCCTCGCGGATGCCGCGCTCGACCTCGGCGAAGCGCCCGTAGGCGCCCGTCGAGGCTTCGAACACCTCGGGCACGTGCGAGGGAAACAGCACCTGCAGCGCGACGCCCTGCGACCGCGCGCGCCGCGCCAGGGCGGCCCAGTCGAGGGGCTCGCGGAAGGCGCCCACCATCACGGGGTCGCTCATGGGTCGCCTCGCCGCGGTCGAAAGATGGCGACCTGATGGCCGCGGCCCGCCACGACGGCGCCGTCGTCGTGGAGGCCGAACGCGGTCCACGCGCCCGGCGCTTCGAAGCGCTCCACCTCCCTGCTGGTCGCGGCGTCGCGCACGCGCACGCCCCCGACGACGCCCTCGGCGTAGCGCCCCGCGCAGAAGGCGCCGCGGCGCTCTCGCGCGACGCGCGTTCGGTGGAGCGCGGGCTCGGCGCGGCGGATCTCATCCCACGACCAGCGCTCGCAGGCCCCGAGGTCGACGAGGCTCCACCGCGTGGTCTCGTCGTCGCCCCACGAGAGCAGCGCGTCGGGGCCGAGCGCGCACACGCCGCGCAGCGGGCGCTCGCGGTTCTGAAGGGCCGCGAGCACCGCCCCGTCGGGGCCGCGCACCTCCAGCGCGGCGCGGGCGACGGACCAGGTGACCACGCGCCCGTCGGCGAGGGCGAGGGCGTCGTCGGCGTCGCAGGGCCACACCTCCGAGGCGTCGCCGTCGCGCGACCAGCGCCGCGCGTGGCCGTCCTCCGAGAGCGAGAGCAGGCGCCCGTCGGCGAGGGCGACCACCACGCGCACCCCCGCGGTGTGGCCGCGCATCACGGCGAGGGGCGCGCCCGTCGCGGCGTCCCAGCGGCGCACGGTGCCGTCCGCCGACCAGGTGATCGCCGCGCCGTCGTCGAGCAGGCGCGCGCCGAAGAGGGCGCCTTCGTGGCCGCGCAGCACCGCGAGCGATGACCCCGCGGCGACGTCCCAGAGCCGCGCGGTGTGATCGTCGGACCACGAGAGCGCGCGCCCGTCGTCGAAGACCTCGACCCACGTCACCGGCCCGTCGTGCCCTTCGAAGACCTCGTCGATGCGGTCGACGCGGAGGTCCCAGCGCCGCAGGGTGCCGTCCTCCGACCACGTGAGCAGGTGGTGGCCGCACGGGCGCGTCGCGCCGCGCACGGGGCCGCTGTGGTGCCCGATGGGGCGTCGCGCGAGCGCCGTCGGCGGCTCCCACACGCGCAGGGTGCCGTCGTCGGACCACGAGAGCATCGCCCCGTCGTCGCGCAGCCGCGCGCCCGCCACGGGGCCGTCGTGCCCCGCGAGCACCACGCGGGCCCTGCGCTGCGCGGGGTCCCACACGCGCAGGGTGCCGTCGTCGGACCACGACGCGACGGCCGCGTCGGAGGCCACGAGGGCGCCGCCCACGGCGTCGCGATGGCCGCGGAGGGTGCCGCGCGCCTCGCCCGCGTCGAGGTCCCACACGCGCAGGGTGCCGTCGTCGGACCACGACACGAGCCCGCCCGACGGCAGGATCGCCGCGCCGCGGGGAGGCGCCCCGTGGCCGCGCAGGGTGCATCGCACCGACTCCGTGGCGAGGTCCCACACGCGCAGGGCGCCGTCGTCGTGGCCGGTGAGGGCGCGCGCCCCGTCGATCATCTGCGCGAAGAGGCACCGCCCGAAGGCCCCGTCGAGGGTGGCGCGCGGTCGGCCCGCGGCGAGGTCCCACACCCGCGCGGCGCCGTCCCACGACCACGAGAGCAGCGCGTCGTCGCCGACGAGGCGCGCGCCGTCGACGCGGTTGCGGTGCCCGCGGAGCACGGCCTCGCAGCGCCCCGTGGCGAGGTCCCACACGCGCAGGGTGCGATCGTCGGACCACGTCACCGCGCGCCCCGCGCCCGCGTCGAGGCCGCCGCGCACGGGCGCCTCGTGCCCGCGGAGCACGGCCTCGCAGCGCGCCGCGGAGAGGCTCCACACGCGCGCGGTGTGGTCGCGCCCCCACGAGAGGGCGGCGTCTGCGCCGAGGAGGGTCGCGCCGTCGACGGCGCCGTTGTGGCCGTCGAGCGCGACGCTCACCCCGTCGGGGCCCCACACGCGCAGCGCGCCGTCTTCGGACCACGAGAGCGCCCTCCCCCCGGGCAGCGCGAGCGCCCCGTGCACGGCGCCGCGGTGGCCCGCAAACACCGCGACGGCGCCGTCGGGGCCCCACGCGCGCAGGGTGCCGTCTTCGGACCACGAGAGCGCCCTGCCGTCGTCGAGGAAGACGGCGCCCTCCACGGCGGCGCCGTGGCCCCGGAGCACCGCGAGGCACCCGTCGGAGGCGTCGCCCCCCGCGGCGCTCGACCCCTTGGATCGCCCGGTCTCACGCGGCTCGGGGGCGGCATGCATCGCCGCGGATCGTACCCTCGCGGCTTCCGATCGAACCACTCGCAAATGAGGCGCCCTCAGTGGTGCGCGAGGGGCGTGAAATCGCTGCCCGCGAGGCGCGCGATGGCGAAGCCCTCGACGGCGCGAAAGGCCTTCGCCAGCGGAGGATTCTTGAGCGCGTAGGCGTCGGCCACGGCGCCCAGCTCGGCGGCCATGAGGCGCAGCGTGTCGGGGCGCGTCCACGGGCTGAGGCTGTTCATGTCGCCGTACATGGGCTCGACGACGACGTGCGTCCCGCGCGACGTCACGAGCTCGGCGAAGCGGTGCAGGTCGCCCATGACCATCTCCGAGAGCACGCAGCTCAGGGTGATCTCGAGGGTCTTGTCGCGCGTGTCGCGCAGGGCGCACAGGGCGTCGAGGTTCTCCATCACGCGCGGCCACAGGCGCTTGCCGGTCATGCGCGCGTGGGTCCCCTCGGAGCCCGCGTTGAGCGAGATGCGCACGCTCGACCAGCGCACCGCGGCGTGCCGCGCGAGAAACGCGGGCGTGAGGAGCGTGCCGTTGGTGGTGAGCGACACGCGCAGCGAGGGGTACGCGCGCAGGGCCACGTCCTCGAGGAGGGCGAGGTAGTTGCGGCTCATGAGGGGCTCGCCGGGCCCCGACACCGTGAGGCTCATCAGCGACGGGAGCCAGGTGATCACCTCGTCGCGCCGCGCGTCGGTG
>CAISKJ010000587.1 GCA_903885885.1 uncultured delta proteobacterium | reverse complement strand
GGCGCCCACCCTAGCGGAGCGCCGCCGCAGCGCAACCGCCGAAACGCCCTCAGCCGATGACGCCCGACAGCGCGCGCGCCACGCCCTCGACCTGCCGCCGCGCGGGCGTGAGCACCCGGTCGGCCTCGCCCACGTACACCTGCGCCTCGTCGTAGCGCTCGTCGCCGTAGCGCTCGCCAGCGAGCTCGTCGCGCCGACGCAAGAGGCGCACGCCCACGTCGGCCACGCCGGCCACCGCGGCGAGCAGCGCCTCGCGCTCCTTGAGGTTGCGCAGCCCCGGCGCGGTGGCGAGCGCGGCGCGCACCGCGTCGCCGGCGCCCGCGAAGGGGCCGCTGGCCATCGAGGCTGCGGCGCGCAGGAGGGGGCGCGCGAGGTCCATGCGGTCGGCGCGGTCGACCGCGTCGAGCCAGCCGTGGAGCGTGCGGCCGAGGGCGCTCCAGCGCTGCGTGAGGTCGTCGGGGGCGAGGCGCGCGGCCCACGCCTGCGCCGCGTACGCGCCCCACGCGCGGGCGAGGCGGCCCTCGACGCACTCGACCACGCGCACGTTGCCGCGCGCCACGAGGCGGCCGTACTGCGCCCGCAGCTCGTCGGGGCCCGCCGCCGTGTCGGGGTAGAGCAGCGCCGCGAGGGGCGACGCCGCGCGCAGCCGCCGCTGCACGGTCGACAGCTGCGCCGTCGCGAGGCGAAACGCGGGCAGCGACGCGTGGGCCATGGCGAAGAACACCCAGTCGCCCGACGCGGTGCCGTCGCTGTCGACGAGGTCCGAGGCCACGCGCGTGGCCTTGCGCACGGCCTCGGGCGCGGCGTCGAGGGCGCCCAGGAGGGGGAGGCTCTCCGCCGCGGCGAGCCAGAAGGCCCGCGACGCGCGGGTGTAGCGCGGGGTGAAGCCCACGCCGAGCGACGGGCTCCACGCGCGGCCCGCGGCGCGGCGGCCGTCGCGCAGCACCACGCGCTCGCGGTAGCCCTCGTCGGCGCAGAGGTAGCGCGACACCGAGCGCGCGATGCACCGGGCGCCCGCCTCGAGCAGCGCGGCCCGCGGCGCGTCGAACTTCGCGGGCACCATCATGGCGTCGCCGCGCGGGCGACCGAGCAGCGCGAAGAGCACCTCGAGGGCGCGGCCTTCGTTGACAGAGAACGTCACCGCGGGGCCCACGCGCGGAGCGAGCACACGGCCGAGGGGGGCGCCGCTCATCGCGCGTTGCCGATGCGGGTGAGGGCGCCGTGCACGGGCCAGCCGTTGAGGGTGATCTCGCCGTTGCGGAGGCGAATCTCGACGTGGTTGCCCTCGTGAAAGCGCGGGTCGAGGGGGCTGTAGCGGTCGGAGAGAAAGTGCATCACCTGGTTGTCCGAGCCCACCCAGCGCCGCACCGTGGTGCGCCGCGCGGCCTCGTAGCGGCCGTCGACGAGCAGGTCGGTGAGGGCGAGGAGCGCGTCGGCGCCAGCAGAGCGCATCGCGCGAATCTCGTCGAGGGTGTACCCCGAGAAGATCATCACGGTGCGCCCGGCGGCCTTCACCGCGCGGGCCACGGCGGCGAGCGCGGCGGCCTGCGCGAAGGGCTCGCCGCCGAGGAAGCTGACGCCCTCGACGTCTTCGGCGAGCACCCGCGCGGCCACCTCGCTGGCGCGCAGTTGGAGGGCGGGCGCGCGCGGGGTGAACGAGAGCATCTCGGGGTTGCAGCAGCCCGCGCAGCGCAGGGGGCAACCCTGCACCCCAGAGGGCGAAGCGCCACCCGGGGCCCTCGGCCTCGGTGCGGGGAACCATCTGCGCGACGGTGAGGGCGGGGTCGTCGGTGGGCATCGCGTGGATCTCGGGCCTCGGAGCGGGGTCAACGGCGCGAATCGCTTGCTACCACGGCGCGCCGCGCGTCGCCCACGCTCGTTTCGCTGGAACTCCAGCGAGTTTGCGCGACGCGGGGCGACAGAACCCCGGCAAGGGCTTGACTTTCCGTCGAAAGGATGGACTCGCGGCGAAGCGGATGTTATGCGTCCGCTGAATAACAGTTCATTTCACGGGTCTGGAGAGTTCCATGGCGAAGGCGAAGGGGACGAAGGCAGCAGCGAAGGCCAACCGCAAGGACGCGAAGCCTGCACCGAAGGCCGCGCCCGCGAAGCCTGCATCGAAGGCCGCGAAGCCACCCGCGAAGGCCGCCGCGAAGCCCGCCGCGAAGCCCGCGGCGAAGCCCGCGGCGAAGCCCGCGGCGAAGCCTGCGGCGAAGGCCGTCGCGAAGCCCGCGGCCAAGGCGGCGAAGCCCGCCGCCGAGGCGCCGAAGCAGTCGAAGCCCCCCGTGGCGGCGGCGAAGCCTGAGGCCCTCGCGGCCTCGGTCGACCCCACCTCCGAGGGGTTCATCATCAAGAAGAAGAAGGTCAAGCGCGGCGCTCCGCCGATGCTCCCGCGGCGCGTGCCGCGGCGCCCGCTGCCGCCCCTCGAGGCCGGCGCGGTGCTCCCGCCGCCGAAGCCCACCACGCCGGGGTCGCTGCACGCCCCCGCGCGCACGCCCGAGGGGGCCGAGAAGCTCAAGGCCAACCTCACGCGCGCCATCAACGCCCTGCAGCGCCTCAAGGCCCTCAAGCGCAACATCCAGCGCCAGTTCTGGGACGCGGCGCTCACCCTCCACGAGCTCTCGCAGCCCGACCTCTACCAGGCCAAGGGCTACGGCTCGTGGGAGTCGTTCCTCGAGCGCGAGGTCGAGCGCGAGCTCGGCATCGGCCGCGTGCAGGCGATGGACCTCGTGAAGATCGTCAAGATCTTTCAGCGCGAGGCCGCCGAAGACATCGGCCTCGAGAAGCTCCGCAAGGCCCTCCGCGAGATCTATCCCGAGCAGGGCTCGCAGTCTCCCGCCCCGACGACGGGCGCCTCGGGTTAGTCTCCGCCCGTCGTGCTCGCTCTTGGCCTCGTCGCCGTTTTCGTATTTCTCAACGGCTTCTTCGTGGCCGCCGAGTTCGCGCTCGTAAAGCTCCGCGCGACCCAGCTCGAGCAGATCTCCCGCCGCAACGACGCCGCCTCGCGGGCCACCGTCGATGTTGCGCAGCGCCTCGACCGCTACCTCTCGGCCACGCAGCTCGGCATCACCCTCGCCTCGCTGGGCCTCGGCTCCGTGGGCGAGCCTGCCATTACGCACAACCTCGAGCGCGCCCTCACGCCCCTCGGCATCGCGCACCCGCCGGCGATGCACTCCATCGCCCTGGTGCTCGGCTTCTCGGTGCTCACGGGCGCGCACATCGTGTTCGGCGAGCTGGTGCCCAAGCTCATCGCCATTCGCTCGGCGGAGCGCGTGGCCCTCGCCATCGCGCGCCCGCTGCGGGTGTTCTACTGGCTGGTGTTCCCGGGCCTCATCGTGCTCAACGGGGCCTCGTCGGTGCTGCTCCGCGCGCTGGGCTTCCCCGCCCTCCACGACGCCGAGGGGGCGCTCTCCGAAGAAGAGATCCTCGGGATGCTCACGCAGGCCTACGCCAAGGGTCGCCTCTCGCAGCCCAAGCGCCAGCTCCTCGAGCGCGTGGTGCGCTTCACCGAGCGCACGGCGCGGCAGGTGATGGTGCCCCGCGTCGACGTCACCTGGCTCGACGCCGACATGCCCTTCGAGCCTGCCATTCAGCGCGCGCGGGCGTCGGGCTTCACGCGCTTTCCGCTCGCCGAGGGGGGCAACCTCGACCGCATCGCGGGCTACGTGAACATGAAAGACCTCCTGCTCGCCACGGTGCGCCCCAAGACGCTCCGCGAGGCGATGCGCGAGGCGCCGCTCGTGCCCGAGACCACGGGCCTCTTCGACCTCATGCGTGAGATGCAGCGGCGGCAATTGCCCATGGCCGTGGTGGTCGACGAGTACGGCGGCACCAGCGGCATCGTGACCCTCGAAGACGTGCTCGAAGAGATCGTCGGCGAGATTCGCGACGAGCACGACGAGGAGGCTCCCAAGGTCGAGACGCGCCCCGACGGGTCGTTCGTGGCCGACGGCATGGTGGCCCTCGACGAGCTGCGCGCGCAGGGGGTTGATATGTCCGAGACCGACGCCGACACCGTGGGCGGCGCGGTGCTCGAGCGCCTCGGGCGCCTGGCGCGCGTGGGCGACAGCGTGCGCTTCGGCGAGTGGGTGGTCACCGTCGAGACGGTGCGCCGACGCCGCGTGTCGCGCGTGAGCGTGCGCAAGAGCCCGCTGGCCGAGACGACAGCCTGAGGGCGCGCGAGGGGGCCGCTGCGCGAGGTCCTTCGAGGCGTTCCCCGCGTCACCGCGAACTTCCTGACTGTTGCCGCGTCGCGTAGCGCCACACCCCGCGATGCAGAGCCGCGCGAGGCATCGCGGCGAAGGAGGCCCCGAAGGGCACGAAGTAGGCGGCGGCGACGGCACGATGCGGCTCCGGCCGCGACGCGCACGCTGACGAATCGAGAAGTCCCCCACACGCAGCCGCTGCCCGAGGTGCGATTCCCCGTATCCTGCGCGTCGTGCGCGACGACGCCGTCGAGCAGGCGTTACCCGAGCTGCTGGAGCAGGAGGTCGAGCGCGGCGATCACCGTGGCCCTTCGTACCGCGCCGCGGCCAACGTCCCCGAAGTCAAAGCGCTGGTGGAGCGTCTCGGCCCCTCGACGCGCCGAGGCGACATGAACGCGGCCCGCCGGCGTGGGCCCGCTCGGCCCCGGCCCCGCCACGCCCGTCACCGCCACGCTCAGGTGGGCGCTCGGGTGGGCGCGCGCGAGGGCCCCTTCGGCCATGCGCCGCGCGACGTCCTCGCTCACCGCCCCGCACGCCGCGATGAGCTCGTAGGGGATCGCCAGCGTATGCGCCTTGGCCTCGTAGGAGTACACGACGTACGCGCGGTCGACGACGTCGGAGGCGCCCGCGACCTCCGTGAGCGCGCCGGCGATCAGGCCGCCCGTGAGCGACTCGGCGGTCACGACGCGCAGCTTCGCCGCGCGGCACCGGTCGAGGACGCTTCGCGCCCGCTCCATGATCTCGTCCGCGAACATGGCGCCAGCATCGTGGGAACGGTCGCGGCGCGCAAGGCGATCGCGCGGCCCCTCTCGTGATCACCATGTCGTAGAGACGACCTCGAGCAGCGTATCCCCCGAGACGCGACCGGCCTCGCGCGCTCGGGGGTGACACGCCGTCGCTTCCTGTCGCACCCTCCGGCGCATGGCGACGCCGTCACCGACGACACCTTCGAACGACACTGCGGGGCTCCCGCGCTGGCTGTGCGATCGCATCGACGCCCTCGCGACCGACGACGTGCGGCACCTCGGCGTCGTGTGTGTCGACCCGGAGCGCCGCGTGTCGCTCGTCGCGCGCGCGACGGGAGAGACCTTCGCCGTCGTCGAGCGGCGCCCCGGCGAGCGAGCCTCCGCGGCCCTCGCGCGATGCCTCGTCGAACTGGGGGCGACGGTCGCCGAGGTCTTTCCGTTGCGTGGGGCGTGGCGCGTGAAGGCCATGCCCGCGCTGTACTTCATCGCGCGCTGCGTCGGCTGGACGCCGACCGAGCGGGCCGCGTTGCGCACCCCCGACGAGGCCGCGCGACGACTCGCCGACGCGCGCGGTGACGACGAGGACCGCGTCCGTGATCTGGGCCTCCTCGCGCTCGCGCGCGCCACGCCCATCAGCGCCGCGCGGCGCGTGCTCCTCGCGGTGCGGGAGCTTCACGCGATGGGCTTCGAGGGCCTGCGACCCTTCTGCGAGCTGTCGCGCACGGGGATGCACTGGCGCGTTCATCTCGACGTCCCGGCGGACCGCGCCGTCGCACTCCGTGGCGCCCTCCCGGGGCGCGCGCCGCCCCTCGACACGAGCTACTCCACGGCCGAGGGACAGCGCATCTTCGGCGTCGACGACACCTGCTTCGAGACGCCCCTGGAGCTCGCCCTGCGGCTCCTGCGCGACGCGCCGGGCCTCGTGCATCGCGCCCACACCCGCGACGCGCCCCACGCGCGCTGGTACGCCGACGCCCTCGCCATGAACGCGCCCGATGGCCTCTTCGTCGACAACGACGAGCGCGACGGGGCCTTCGCCGACGTCGCCGCGCCCGAATGCGCTTCGAGCGATCGCGCGCTGCGTGCGAACGGTGCACCCCAATGACCGAACAGCGCGAGACCGAGATGCGCTCCGCGATGGGCGTCGGCTTGACGAGGGTCGAGGTCACCGAGACCGGCCTCCGGGTGCGGAGGCTGCTTCCCTACGCGGAGAACCTTCGGCACGTCGGGTTGCCGCCCTGAGCGGTACGATCCTGGCGCTGACGGTCCACGTGGG
>CAISKJ010000586.1 GCA_903885885.1 uncultured delta proteobacterium | reverse complement strand
CGTCGGACTCGATCACCTCGGCGAGCATCGAGAGGTTGGCGAGCGGGTGCCGCAGGTCGTGCACGAGCATGGCCGTCTGGTCGCGGCGCAGCACGGCGAGCTCCGTGCGGAGGCGATGACTCTGCAGGGCCGCGCGCACGCGGGCGGCGAGCTCGCGGTTGTCGACGGGGCGAATGAGGTACGCGTCGGCGCCCAGCTCGAGGCCGCGCTCGATGGCGTCGGGCGTGCGCGCCGCCGACGTGAGAATCAGCACCGCGGGCCCGCCGTCGCCGCGCGCGCGGACGCGCCGCAGCACCTCGATGCCGTCCATGCCGGGCATGGAGACGTCGAGCAGCACGAGCTCGATGGGGGGCGCCGCGGCGGCGATCATCGTGAGCGCCGCGGGCCCGTCGGCGGCCTCGCGCACGCGGTGTCCGTCGTCCTCGAGAATGGCCGTGTACAAGAAGCGATTCGCGGGCGCGTCGTCGACCACCAGCACTTCGCCGCCGGCGGCCCTGGGGGAGCGTTCGTCAAGCATGGTCGGCCTCATCGGTGGCGCGCGTCAGGTGCAGCGAGAAGGTGCTCCCGCGGCGCGGCTCGCTCTCGACGGTCACGTCGCCGCCCATGGCGCGCGCCATGCGACGCGAGAGCGCGAGGCCCAGGCCCGTGCCGCCGAAGGGGCGCGCGTCGCCGCTGCGCACCTGGTGAAAATCTTCGAAGAGCGCCGACTGGTCCCGGTGCGAAATGCCCATGCCCGTGTCGGCGATGCGCACCACGAGCGAGTCGCCGTCGCGCTCGACGCGCACCCGCACCTCGCCCTTGTCGGTGAACTTCACCGCGTTCGAAAGCAGGTTGAGCAGCACCTGCCGCACGCGCTGCGGGTCGGCGTGCACCCGCGACGCGTCGGCCACCACGCAGGTCACGTCGACGGGCTTGTCGCCGAGGAGCGCCATCGCCGTGGCCACGCACGCGCGCACGAGCGGCCCCGGCGCGAAGGTCTCGAGCTGGTACGACATCTTGCCCGCGTCGATCTTCGCGAGGTCGAGAATGTCGTCGAGGAGCGCGAGCAGGTGCGAGCCCGACCCGCGCATGGTCATCAGCGCGTCGCGGGCGCGCTGCGAGAGCTGCTCGCTCGGCGACCCGAGCAGAAGATCCGACAGCCCGATCACCGCGTTGAGGGGCGTGCGCAGCTCGTGGCTCATCGTCGCGAGGAAGTCGCTCTTCACCCGCATCGCGCGGGCGAGCGCGTCGTTGGCCTCGCGCAGTTCGTCGAGGGTGCGCTGCTGCTCGCGCACGCGCTCGCCGAGCTCGGCGGCGTACTGCTGAAGCTGCAACCCCATGGCGTGGAAGCTCCGCGACACCTCGCCGATCTCGTCGTCGCGGTAGAGCGGCGCCTGGAGCTCCTCGCGCCGCGCCATGGCCCCGATCGCGAGCTGCAGGTCCGTGAGCGCGCCGCCGATGTCGCGCGACACCCGGATGCCGTAGATCACCGCCACCAGGAGGCCCAGCACCATGCTCGCCACCGCGATGCGTCGCGAGCCCACGGACGCGTCGATCACCCGGTGCCGCTGCTCCTCGACGAGGCGCATCTCCGCGTCGTGCAGCGAGTCGAGCGCGCGCTCGCCCACGCCGATCACCTGCGAGCCGCGGCGCGTGGCCATCATCCCAGCCATCTCGGCGATGTCGCGCTCGCCGCGGTCGACCGACTCGCGCACCGCGATGTCCTCGGCCGAGTACGCGAAGTAGCGCTCGACCGCGCCGCGGAACGTGAGCATCAGGCGCCGCTCCTCGGGGCGCGTCGCCGTCACGCGCATCACGCGGGCGCTGTGCACCTCGATGGCCCGCGCCGCGTTGCGGTACCGCGCGAGAAAGTCCTGGTCGCCCGTGAGCATGAAGCCGCGCTTGTTGCTCTGCAGCGTCGACACGAGGCGCTGGAGCCGCTCGGTGTCGTCGACGAGCGCCACGTCGAGCTCGAGCAGGCTCTTGAACCGCTGGTTGAGCGACTCAAACTCCGCGTTGGTGACCACCAGCCCCAGGCTCAAGATGGCCGCCACCATCACGAAGCCCGAGAGGATCCGCCGAAGGATCTTCGAGCGCAGAACGGTCACGAACGAGCGCGTCAGCACCGGGCGCCCATCGTACCGCTACGGCGACCCCGGCGCGCCGCGGAGATAGAGCCGCACGTTGCGTCGGTGCTCGTCGAGCGTCGCCGCGAAGACCGAGCGACCGTCGCCGCGCGCGACGAAGTAGAGGTCGCCGCCGGCCGCGGGCGCGAGCACGGCCTCGAGCGCGCGCGCGCCAGGGTTGCACACCGGCGTCGGCGGGAGCCCCTCGCGGCGGTAGGTGTTCCAGGGGTTGCGCGCGTCGTCGAGCATCGCCGCGGTGATGGGCATGCGCGCGCCGGCGTCGGCGTCGCCGCACGGCGGGGCCGCGAGGCCCGCGCGCGCGGCGGCGACGCAGCCGTAGACCACCGTCGGGTCGCTCTGCAGCAGCCTCGGGTGAAAGCTCGGCGCCGTGAGGCGGTTCCAGAACACCGCGGCGACGCGCGCGCGGTCTTCCGGCGCGCCCGTCTCGCGCTCGACGATCGAGGCCAGCGTGACGAGCACGCGGTCCACCGCCGCCGGGTCGG
>CAISKJ010000585.1 GCA_903885885.1 uncultured delta proteobacterium | reverse complement strand
CGCGGCGGCGGCGACGACGGGGCGGCGCGCGGCGCGGCGGGGGGCGGCGCCGACGAGGGCTGCTTGCGGGGCACCGCGGGGTTGAGCGTCGTGGCGACGGCCTTCATCGCGCGGTGCGTCTCGAGCGAGGTGACCTCGTTGGAGTCGTCGTCGACGAGGAGCGCGCCCAGCGGCGCGAGGTGGCTCCGCGCCGACTCGGACACGCGCTCGAGGAGCTGCGCGAGCTCGCCCTCGGGCTGCGGGTCTTGCGTGTAGAGAAACACCGTGAGGTCGTCGGCGAGGGCGCGCGCCGACGGGTGGCGCTGCGACGGGTCGGCGGCCATCGCGCGGCGCACGATGTCGGCGAGGGCCGGCGGGAGGTCCGCGCGGAGCTTCTCGGCGGGCTCGAAGATCGCGCGGGTGATGCGCTCGAGCATGAGGGGCAGCGGCGCGTCGGGGTACGCCTGGCGCCCGGTGACGAGCTCGTACAGCACGAGCCCCGCGGCGAAGACGTCGGTGCGCGCGTCGACGCCGTGCCCCTTGGCCTGCTCGGGGGCCATGTACGAGTACTTGCCCTTGATCTGCCCCACCTGCGTCGAGGCCGCGCGCAGCGAGGCCTTGGCGAGGCCGAAGTCGGTGAGCTTCACCTCGCCGGCGAAGGACACGAGGATGTTCGCGGGCGTCACGTCGCGGTGCACGATGCGCAGCGGGCGCCCCTCGGCGTCGGCCATGCGGTGCGCGTGGTCGAGGCCCTCGCACACCTCGCGCATCACGTACGCGGCCACGCGCGGCGACACCTGATTCTTGCGGGCGCCGAGGCGCGAGAGGAGCCACCCGAGGTCGACGCCGTCGACGTACTCCATCGCGATGAAGTGCTGCCGATCGATGGCGCCGAGGTCGATCACCTGCACCACGTTCTTGTGCGAGAGGCGCGAGGCGATGTTGGCCTCCTCGACGAGCTGGCGCACGAAGTCGGGGTCTTCGTCGCTCTGCACGTCGCGGATCATCTTGATGGCGACGGCCTTCTGAAAGCCCGCCACGGAGCGCGCCTGCGCGAGGTACACGTCGACCATGGAGCCCGACGCGAGCCGACGCACGAGCTCGTAGGGGCCGAAGGGTCGAGGCAGCTCGGTGGAGGGAGGCGACACGGCACGAGTGTACCCGCGGCGCGCGCGCGGACCGTAGTGGATTCTCCGCGCGTCACCACGGAAGTTGTCTGTCGCGCGAGGCGCGCTCTAGAGTCTCGAACCCGCCGTGACCGAATCGAACGCACTGACGCCGAAGCCCCAACGCGAGCAGCTCCGAGAGATCGGCCTGTTCGGCGGACTCACCGACGAGGCCCTCGACCAGCTCTCCGCCGAGCTCCACGTGACGCTCATCGACGCGGGCGCCGAGGTGACGCGCGAGGGCGAGCACGCGCGCGAGATGTTCGTCGTGCTCGCGGGCGAGCTCGAGGTGGTGCGCCATTCGAAGGGCGGCATCGAGGGCCGCGTGGCGATGCTGGGCCCCGGCAACTGGTTCGGCGAGATGTCCATCGTCGACGTGCAGCCGCGGTCGGCCACGGTGCGCACGGTGGCCCCGTCGATCCTCCTGCGCATCACCGCCGAAGACCTCGACCGGCTCTACCGCCGCGACATGAAGTCGTACCTCTTGCTGGTGCTCAACATCGCGCGCGAGCTGTCGCGCCGCCTGCGCGTGGCCGACGGCATGATCGCGAGCTTCCTCGTGGCGATGTGGGACGCGAACCTCGCGCCCGGTCCGCGCCGAAACCCCTAGTACAGCGCCCTTCCGCGCTGCTTCATGGTCTCGACGATGATGCCCGCCGTCTCCTCGATGGCGCGCGCCGTCACGTCGACGATGGGCCACGACGGGTGCTCGCGGAAGATGGCGTGGGCGAAGTCGAGCTCCTCGCGCACGTGCTCGCGGAGGCCGTAGTTGGTATCCGGCGGCATGCCCAGCTGACGGAGCCGCGCGCGGCGAATCTCGCAGAGCTGGTCGATGCCGATGGTGAGCCCCACCACGCGGTCTTGCTGGGCCTCGTGCAGCTCTTCGGGGAGCGCCACGCCGAGCACCAGGGGCACGTTGGCGACCTTGATGCCGCGGTTGGCGAGGTACGTCGACAGGGGCGTCTTCGAGGTGCGCGACACGCCCACCAGAATGAGGTCGGCCTTCTTGAGGTTGCGCGGCTCCTTGCCGTCGTCGTTCTTGACGGCAAACTCCACGGCCTCGATGCGCCGGAAGTACTCCTCCGAGAGGGGGAGGCTCACGCTCGGGGTGCCCAGCGGCTCGGCGTCGAGAAAGCCCGACAGCTTGCCGAGGAGCGCGCCGATCACGTCGACGGCCTCGACCTTCTTCTCGTAGCAGAGCTGGTGGATAAACTCTCGGAGCTCTGGCGACACGATGGTGAACACCACCAGGCCGCCGTCGCGCGCCGCGGCCTCGACCACCTCGCGGGCGGTCTTCGGGTCGCGGACGCGCTGGTGCAGCCGCACGCGCGTCTTGCGCGCGGGAAACTGCAGCAGGGCCGCGCGCACTACGCGCTCGGCGGTCTCGCCAGTAGAATCACTGATGACGTCGATGGGGCGGGATGCGTCCATGGCAGGCCCAGAGACCTACCATGGGGGCGGCGCGGGCCGTGAGGCCGTTCCGCGCGATGGCTTCGGTGCGCGGCTGCGCTCCGAAGCGCTCAGGGCTTGAGCATGCGCGCGATGCGCTTCTTGTTCTTGTGACGGAGGGCGGCGCGGAGGCGGGCGCTGCGGTTGCGAACCTTGTTCTGCTTGATCTTGCGGCTCACGAGGTACATGGCGAAAGTCCTTGTATCAACGCATCGAGTGCGAAGGGGCGCGGAACCTACTCTCGGTCGCGGGGCGTTGTCAACGCAACGAACGCGCGTGATCGAAGGGCATTTCTTGACCCCGAAGCGCGGTGATCATTACGATGCGCTCAACTTCTCATGGCGTTGTCTCAGGAAGCCCCGAAGAAGCAGTTCGCGCTGCGCTTCATCTCGGGCAAGTACCAGGGTGGCGAGTTCCCCATCGCCGCCGACCGCGAGATCTTCATCGGGCGCTCGAACGAGCTCGATGTGGTGCTTGTTGAAGACATGGTGTCGCGCAAGCACGCGAAGATCAGTTGGAACAACGACGCCCTCATCATCGAAGACCTGGGGAGCACCAACGGCACCTTCGTCAACGGCGAGAAGATCAAGCGCGCGCGCTTGAAAGAGGGCGACCGCGTGCTCGTGGGTACGAGCATTGTGCGTGTGGCCCTCATCGACGCTCCCACGGGCGCGTCGGTGGCGCACGAGGCCGAGGCGCGCGCCAAGATGCAGAACGTGGCGACGCGCTCGACCACCGTGAAGGCGATGACGGGCTCCATCGACGAGCTGCCCCTCGTCGACCTCTTGCAGCTCTTCGCCACGAGCAAGAAGAGCGGCGTGCTCGTGGTCAACCACGACGACGACGTGGGGCGCCTCTACCTCCGCAAGGGGCAGATCGCGTTCGCGAGCATCAACGAGAACACCGAGCCCGTCCCGCTCAAGAGCATCTACCGGCTTCTCACGTGGGAGACGGGCACCTTCGAGATGCAGGGCCCCGACGAGCGCGAGTTCGCCGAGGAGCTCAACCTCTCCACGGAGGCCATCTTGATGGAGGGCATGCGCCACCTCGACGAGGTGCGCCGCATCTCGCCGCAGCTGCCGGCCCTCACCGCGCGCCTCGTGGTGCCGCAGCCGCTCACGCCGCTGCTCAAAGACCTCTCGGAGAAGGAGCTCACGCTCTTTCAGCTCGCGTGGAACACGGGGCGCGTCGACACGCTCCTCGACCGGTCGCGGCTCACCGACCTCGAGACGTGGGAGCTTCTCGTGAAGCTCGTGCAGAAGCAGTACGTCCGCGCCGAGTGAGCGGGCGGACGTAACGGCTCGGCGCCGCGCTCAGCGGCGGTCGAAGTGGGCGAGCACGGTCAGGTACGCGTCGACGATGCTCGTGACGAGCGCGATCGCCGAGGCGTGCTGCTCAGTGTCGCCCAGGTATCGGTCGGGGTGGTACTGCCGCAAGAGGGAGCGGAAGGCGCGCTGCACCTCGAGGCGCGACGAGCCCGCGGGCAGCTCGAGGAGCGCGAAGCACTTCGCGAGCGAGCGGTCGCGCATGCGCTCGCGGCGCGCCGACGAGATCGCCGTGAGCTCATCGTCGGCGGCGGGGCGCCCGTTGGCGTTGCGGCCGCGCGCGCGCCGTCGGCGCTCGAGCTCGTTGCGGAGGTTCTCGTCGGACCACGCGCGCAGGCCGACGCGCTCGGAGAGCGACGCGCCCGCGGCGGCTGCTGCGGGGCGGTCGAGGGCGGTGCGCATGCCTTCGGTGAGCCGGTCGAAGATGCCCATCGGTGAGGCCCTTCTCAGCTCGCGCCGCGGCGCGCGAGGAGCCGCTCGATCACGGCCGCCGACTCGGGGGTGAGCTCGGTGAAGACCACACCGACGCCGGGCGGATCGTGCTGCGAGCGCACCACCTCGCCGACGCCCTCGACGGTCTCCATGTCTTCGTGGAGCACGGTGAAATGAAGGTTCACCTTGGTGCCCACGGGCAGCGGTGACTTCGTCTTGATGAAGGCGCCCGAGCGCGACAGGTTGGTCACGTACTCGTCGATGAAGGCATCGAACGACTCGAACTCCTGGTTGATCGTGACGCGCTCCTCGACGCGGCGCTTGTCGTCGCTCATGGCACCTCTCTCTACGAGCCGGCGAGATCGAACTGTTCGATGTGGTACTCGGGCCGCGACTGCACGCGGATCTCTCGCATGTAGCGCCGCTGGGCCTCGTCGAGGTCCTGTCGGATCTCGTTCTTGAGCGTGTCGACCACCGCGGGGTGGGCGTTCACCACGATGAAGTACCCCTTGAGGTCGTCCTTCTCGCGGCGAATCTGCCGGAGGATCTCATACGCGACGGTGAGCCGCGACGAGGTCTGCCCCGTGCCATCGCAATAAAAACACGGCTCGAAGAGCGTGCGTCCGAGGCTCTCGCGCGTGCGCTTGCGCGTCATCTCGACGAGCCCGAGCTCGGAGATGCGCACCGTGGTGGTCTTGGCCTTGTCGTTCTTCAGCGCCTCGGCGAGGGCCTTGTCGACGCGGTCGCGGTTCTGCGGCCGATCCATGTCGATGAAGTCGAGCACGATGAGCCCGCCGAGGTTGCGCAGCCGGAGCTGGTACGCGATCTCGGCGACGGCCTCCATGTTGGTGGCCGTGACGGTCTCTTCGACGTCGCGCTTGCCCACGAAGCGCCCGGTGTTCACGTCGATGGCGGTGAGGGCCTCGGCCTGATCGATGATGAGGTACCCGCCCGACTTGAGCGGCACCTTGCGCGAGAGGGCGCGGCCGATCTCGTCCTCGATGCCGTACGCGTCGAACACGGGCTCGTGGCCCGTGTAGAGCTCCACGTCGTCTTTGCGGTCGGGCATAAACTGCTCGACGAAGCGCACGAGGCGCCCGTGGGCGTCTTTGTCGTCGATGATGATCTTGTCGACCTCGGGCCCGAAGATGTCGCGCACCGTGCGGAGCACCACGTCGAGCTCGGAGTAGAGAAGCGCAGGGGCCCGCGCGCCCTCGCGCTTGCGACAGATGTCGGCCCAGAGGTGAACGAGGTACGCGACGTCGGTCTTGAGCTGCTTCTTGGTGAGCCCCTCGGAGAGCGTGCGCACGATGAGCCCGCCCTTCTCGGGCTTGAGCGAGTCGATCACCTCGCGGAGGCGCCGCCGCTCCTTCTCGTTGCCGATGCGCTTCGAGACGCCCATGTGATCGACCGTGGGCATGTAGACCACGTAGCGACCGGGCAGCGAGACGTGCGAGGTGACCCGCGCGCCCTTCGTGCTGATGGGCCCCTTGGAGACCTGCACCACGATCTCCTGGCCCTCGCGCAGCACGTCGCGAATGGGCTTCTGCGCGCGCGCGTCGCGCTGCGGTCGGCCGCCGCCGTTGCCTCCGCCGCCGTTGCCGCCGGGCTTGCGGTCTTTGGGGGCCTGCGGCCTGTGCGAGTGGGCGTGCGCGTGGGGAGGCTTCTGCGTCGGCTTCGACTCGGGTTTTGGGGCCGCGACGAGGTCTTCGTCGCCGGGGATCTCGGGCTCGCTCGACGCGTGGTCGTCGGTGTCGGGGACGGCGGGGGCCTCGGCGGGCTCCTCGTCGTCGTCGCCGAGCATGGCCGCGCGAAACTCCTCGTCGGGGAGCGCGTCGTCGACGTGGAGGAACGCGGCGCGGTCGAGGCCGAGGTCGACGAACGCGGCGTTCATGCCCGGGAGCACGCGCGTGACCTTGCCGAGGTACACGTCGCCGACGACGCTGCGGTCGCCTCGACGTTCGATGTGGAGCTCGGCGACGATGCCGTTCTCGATGATGGCGACCCGTGTCTCGCCGATGTCAACGTTGATGACGATCTGGTTTCCCGCCATTGGGACTCTGTCGTGAAGATGTGTGTGTCGTTGGAAGTGGTCGCGAGGATCGACGCCCGCAGGCGGTCCGCACGCGGGGCGGACTCTATCACGGGGTGCACCCATTCCCGCGACAGGAACCGTCTACCCCACGTGCAATGGGGGCGCGCCGCGGCGAGCTACGGAAGTGCGAACGGGAGCTGCGTGCGCGAGGGCGCGTCGCGGCGGAAGGAGCGGGGGCAGGGCGGGTGGGGGGGGCGGCGGCGCGGGCGGTCAGTTCGTCGAGAAGATCGCTTCGATCTCTTCGCGCACGGAGTCTTCCGTGCGGGCGAGGGCGATGGCGAGCTCTTTCACGACGAGGGTGCGGGCGTTGTCGAGCATGCGGCGCTCGCCGAACGAGAGCGACTTCTCGGCCTTGAGCCGGTAGAGGTCGCGAAGAACCTCGGCCACATCGTAGATGCTGCCGGTCTTGATCTTGTCCATGAAGCCGCGATAGCGGCGGTTCCAGGTCTGGTTGTCGAAGGCCACGGTGCGCTCGCGGAGGATCTCGAAGATCTCTCGAATCTCCTCCTCGCAGATGACGCAGCGGAGGCCGACGCTCTCGGCGTTCTTCACCGGGACCATGATCCTGCGGTCCGAGTCGAGGATGCGAAGGACATAGAAGCGCTGCCTGGCGCCCGCGATGTCCCTCTCTTCGATGCTGACGACTTCGGCCACACCCTGCGCGGGATACACAGCCTTGTCGCCGACCCTGAACTCGGAGACGCTTCGTGCCTGTTGCATCGTAACTCCAGCTCCCTTTCGGGGGTGAACGGCCTTTCCCTCGCGTGCCAACAGCAATGGCCCCTGTCTTGATGGGAGACAGGGGCATTGAGCTGCCGTGGACACCGCGACGGGGCTCCGCCCGAGGTGCCTGCGCAACGCCGAAGAAACTGCTCTCATTCCCCGTGACCGCCCTTTTGTATTGGGTGGAGAACACCGTCGTCGCCCCTACTGGCGCGGCGGAGACTCCTCACGGGGTGAGGTGACGCTCATCGGGGTTGATTCCGATGAATGCCCTCATGTCTGATATGGGAAAACACCCCGAAGGCCAGGGTGTTGCCGATACATCGTCCTCCAGCGGGGCATAGGCCCCGGGAGCCGCCGGACTCTAGTCAACACAGTGCCGAAGGTCAATTGCGAACTGAGCCGTCGTTCATTGTTGGGCGCGCTGCGGCGAACGCGCTGGAAATGAGCCCCGGCGGCCCCCTTTGAGGGCGGGCGCGCGGAGCTTCACGGAGGGCGCTGCGGGGTGACGTGGGGGGAGGCGGTCGAGACGACGGGGCGAGGCGGGGATCAGTGCGCGGGGGCGGCCGGGGCGGGCGGCGTGTGCGGAGCCTGGGCCGGGGCGCCGTCGAGCGACGAGAGGTCCGGGAGCTCTTCGATGTTGGGCATGAGCACGATCTCGACGCGGCGGTTCTGGGCGCGGTTCTCGTCGGTGTCGTTCTCGCGGGCGGGCTGAAACTCGGCGTAGCCCGCGGCCCCGAGGTGGTCCGTGGGGACCTGGTTGGCCGCGAGGAAGCGCACCACGGTGGCCGACCGGGCCGTGGAGAGGTCCCAGTTGTCTTCGTAGCGACCGCCGCGGGTGATGCGCTGGTTGTCGGTGTGGCCCGCCACGAGGAAGTCGCGGCCGCGAATCTGGGCGAGCACCGAGGCCACCTGGCGGAGCACCTGCTGGCCCTCGGGCTTGAGCTCGGCGCGCCCCGAGTCGAAGAGAATGCCCGCGGGCAGCTCGATGACCATGCGCCCGCGCACCACACGAACGCGGAGCTGCCCCGCCGAAATCATCGAGCGAAACTGCTCGAGCATGTTGCGAAACACCGAGAGCCGCGCCTCCTGCTGCTGCTGGCGCCGGCGGAGCTCGGCCTCGCGCGCGCGGGCCGCCTCGAGCTCGCTCTGCGTCTGCGCGCCCTCACGCTGGAGGCGCTCGCGATCGCCCGTCGACTCACCCAGGCGATGCTCGAGATCGCTCGCGCGGGTCGAGAGCCCGTCGAGCTCGCCCTGGAGGCGCGTGCGCTCGGCCGAGGTGTCGTTGAGCTGCCGTTGGAGCTCTGCCTTCTGCCTCTGGACCTCGTCGTACTCGGCGCGCGTCGGGTGACACGCAGCGACTGCGACGGAACCCAGCAAAAACAGCGCGGAAGCGCGCCCGGCCCGGTGCCCCTTGCCCTGGTCTTTCATAGGGCGGGGGACCGTAGGGAAGTAGTTTGCCGCGCGTCAACCAAATAAAAACAGCATGGGAACGTACTTCGCCATAGCTTGAGGTGCTTGACACCAAGCTAAACGACGATACATTACGTGTTAGACAACCTCATTACCGAGGTGGAGGTACACCATGGCGACTGCGAAGAAGACTGCGAAGAAGGCGGCCCCCAAGGCCAAGAAGCCGGCCGCGAAGAAGCCCGCCGCGAAGAAGGCCCCCGCGAAGAAGGCGGCTGCGAAGAAGCCCGCCGCGAAGAAGGCCCCCGCGAAGAAGGCCCCCGTCGCGAAGAAGCCCCGCGCGAAGAAGGCCCCCGCTGCCCCCGCGGCCCCCGCCGCGAGCAGCGACTCGGAGGAGTAACCGCAAGGTTACCCCCGCTCAGCCTGATCGGTTGAAGGCCGACGATCGGACCCTCCATGAGAGGGCTCGCGTCGGCCTTCGGCTTTTCGAACGTTGACGATCTTCGCGCGATGTGCATCCGCGCTCCGGCACTATAGCCCCGCGGGGAGGGCGCCCTTGCGCGGGTCGCTCGCGACGAGCACCCGCCGGGCGGCTCCCTCGCCGCGTACCACGAGGGCCTGCGCCACCGCGAGGCTCTCGACCTCGACGATCGTGTGACCGCGGGCCCGCAGCGCCGCGCGCACGTCTTCGGGCACCTCGCGCTCGACGCGGAGCTCGAGCGGCGCGCCCTGGTGGTGCACCCGCGGGGCGCTCACGGCGGCCTCCGGGTCCATGTTGTGGGCGAAGAGGTTGAGCAGCACCTGCGTGGTCGCCGTGGTGATGCGCGGGCCGCCGGCGGCGCCGACGCACCCGACGGGGCGGCCGTTCTCGAGCACGACGGTCGGCGTCATCGATGAGACCGGGCGTCGACCCGGGGTGAGCGCGTTGGGGCGGCTCGCCGCGAGCCCGTAGGAGCTCCCGCCGCCGAGGCTGAAGTCGTCGATCTCATCGTTCAAGATCACGTCGAGCGAGGGGGCCGCGATGCGCGCGCCGAAGGGCTCGTTCACCGTCGTGGTGAGCGACACGATGGTGCCGTCGGCGTCGACCGCGCAGAGGTGCGTCGTGCCGTGGTCGCGCGGCGGCTCGTCGGGCGTGACGGCGCTCGCGTGGTCGGGGTCGATGCGCGCGCGGCGCCGCTGCATGCGCGCGGCGTCGAGCAGGGCGTCGGGCAGCACGACGCCGGCGTTCTCGGGGTCGCCGATGTAGCGCGCGCGGTCGTCGAAGCCCTGCCGCCACGACTCGGCGAGCAGGTGGAGGTATGCGCTCGAGCCCGGGCGCATGCGCTCCGCGGGCGCCCCTTCGAGCATGGCGAGGGCCTGCAACATCACGAGCCCGCCGGCGCTCGGGTACGACGCGGTCACGACCGTGCGCGACCCGAAGGCGCGCGCGAGCACGGGGCGCTCGACCGGCCGATAGGCGGCGATGTCGGCCGCGGTGATCACCCCGCCGCGGGCGCGGGCGGCGTCGGCGTAGAGGCGCGCGAAGTCGCCCTGCACGAAGCGGTCGCCCTCGCGGCCGTAGCGGGCGAGGGTGGCCGCGAGGAGCGGACGCGCGACGCGCACGCCCGCGGCGATGGGGCTCCCGCCGGGGAGCCACGCGCGGGCGAGGTGCGCGTCGAGGGCGAGGTCGCGGGCGTTGTCGCGGGCGCGGTCGGCCACGGAGGGGGCCACGGTGAAGCCGTTGCGCGCGAGCGCTACGGCGGGGGCCGCGTCGCGCGCGAGGGGGAGGCGCCCGTAGCGTCGCACGAGGTACGCGAGGCCCGCGGGCTCGCCAGGCACGGCCACGGCGAGGCCGCCCACGTGGCTCGCGCGTTGCGGGTCGGGCGCGTGGGCGAGCTGCTCGGCGGTGAGCGCGGCGGGGGCCGTCTCTCGAAAATCGACGAAGATGCAGGGCGTGGAGGGGCGGCAGATGATCGCGAGGCCGCCGCCGCCGAAGCCGCTCGAGGCCGGCGAGGCGACCCCGAGCGCGAGGGCCGTCGCGACGGCTGCGTCGACCGCGTTGCCGCCCGCGCGCAGCACCTGGTCGCCCGCGCGCGACGCGTCGGTGTTGTCGGCCGCGACGGCGTGTCTTCGAAACTCCAGCGTGGGGCGGTAGAAGGCCCACGACGGCGACGCGAGGGCGAGGTCGAGCGCGGCGACGCCCGCCGTGGCCCAGCGGGATGTACTGCGGGGTTCCATGATCGAGGGAGGGTAGCTAAAGTGCGCGCCCTCAAGGAGATCTGAAGATGCGCATCGCATTTCTCATGGACCCGATCGAGCGCGTGCTCATCGACAAGGACACCACCTTCGCCCTCATGCTCGAGGCCCAGGCTCGCGGGCACGAGGTGTTTTCGCTCGGCCCGAGCGACCTCATGGCCGCCGAGGGCACCGCGTACGCGCGGCTCTCGCCCACGCGGGTCGAGCGCGTCGCGCCGCCCGCCCACGCCACCGTGGGCCCCGCGGTGCTCACCGACCTGCGCAGCCTCGACGCGTTCTTTGTGCGCACCGACCCGCCCTTCGACAGCACGTACCTCTACGTGACGCAGCTCCTCGAGCGCGTGCGCGACCACGTGCTCGTGCTCAATGACCCCCGCGGCCTGCGCGACGCGAACGAGAAGCTCTACGCGCTGCACTTCCCCGAGGTGATGCCCCGCACGATCGTCACGATGCGCGAGGACGACATCCGCGCGTTCCTCGAGCGCATCGGCACCGCGGGCGTGATCAAGCCCCTCGACGGTGCCGGGGGCCGCGGCATCATGGTGCTCGACCTCAAAGACCAGAACTTTCGCTCGATCATCGAGACCACCACCGACGCCGGGCGGCGCTTCTGCATGGTGCAGGAGTACCTGCCGGCCGTGCGCGTGGGCGACAAGCGCATTCTGCTCCTCGAGGGCGAACCCCTCGGCGCGATTCTGCGCGTCCCCAGGGCCGACGAGGCGCGGAGCAACATTCACGTCGGCGGCAGCGTGGTGGCCTGCGACCTCGACGCCGACGACCGTCGGATCATCGCCGCCGTGGCCCCCAAGCTTCGCGCCGATGGGCTTCATTTCGTGGGCCTCGACGTAATCGGCGGGAGGCTCACGGAGGTGAACGTCACCTCGCCGACGGGCATCCAGGAACTCTCCCGCTTCACCGGCTCGCAGCCGGAGGCCAAGGTGCTCGCCTGGATCGAGAACCGTGTGCGCTCCGCGTCGCACTGAATCACCATTCAGCGGTGTTGACACGCCGCACCGGACACCTCTAAACCCTCGGCTCCGATCGGCGTCCGCCAGCCAGTGATCTTCCACGGGTCAACCGGTGGTCGCCACCCTTCAGCAGGAGCGCAGTTCCGTGAAGATCCTCGTCTCCCTCAAGCGCACGGCGGACCCCGACAACGCCAACAAGGTCAAGGTTGCCCCGGGCGGCGCCAAGATCGTGACCGACGGTCTCGAGCCGAAGGTGAACCCCTTCGACGAGTACGCGGTCGAGACCGCCCTTCGCCTCGTC
Source organism: uncultured delta proteobacterium (assembly GCA_903885885.1). GTDB lineage: Bacteria > Myxococcota_A > Polyangia > Polyangiales > CAISKJ01. The sequence continues at coordinate 4,419 of CAISKJ010000585.1, read as the reverse complement.
GAGAACGGCAAGACCCGCATCGCCGGCGACACCGTCGTGGTGGCCTCCTTCGGCCCGAAGGAAGCGGCCACGAACATCCGTCAGTCGCTCGCCATGGGCGCCGACTCGGGGCTGCTCTTCACCACCGACGACGACTCGCTCGACGGCGACCTCGTGGCGCGCGCCCTCGCGAAGGTGGTCGAGGCGCAGAAGCCCGACCTGGTGATTCTCGGCAAGCAGGCCGTCGACGGCGACAGCAACCAGGTGGCCCAGGTGCTCGCCGAGACGCTCGGCTGGCCCAGCGCCACGTTCGCGATGAGCGTGAACCTCAGCGCCGACAAGAAGACCGTGACCGTGGGCCGTGAGGTCGACGGCGGCGTGGTGAAGCTCACCCTCACGCTCCCGGCGGTGATCTCCGTCGATCTGCGCATCGTGGGCGCCAAGGCCGTGACGAACAACGTCACCCCCGCGGCCTTCGCCTACAACGACGGCCCGCGCTTCGCGCCGCTGCCGATGATCATCAAGGCGAAGACCAAGCCCATCGCCGAGGCGCCCCTCGCGTCGCTCGGCGTCGATACCGGCCTCAAGGTTCGGTACACGGGCTTCGAGCTTCCGGCCGCGCGCAAGGCCGGCATCAAGGTGAAAGACGTCGCCGACCTCGTGGAGCGCCTGCGCACCGACGCCAAGGCCCTGTGAAGGAGAACGTGTGATCATGAGCAAGACCCTCGTCATCGCCGAGATCTCCGGCGGCCGTCTCAAGAAGACCACCCTGAGCGCGATCAACTTCGCGCGCGCGGCGGCACTGCCCTTCGACATCCTCGCGCTCGGCAAGTCGATCGGCGCCGCCGTCGAGGACCTCCGCGCGTACGGCGCCGGCTCGGTGCTCGTAGGCGACGATGCGCTCTTCGCCAACTACGTGGGCGAGGCCTTCACGCCCACCGTGGCCGACGTCGCGAAGAAGGGCGGCTACACCGTCGTCGTCGTGACCGCGAGCTCGTTCGGCAAGGACCTCTCGCCCCGCGTGGCCGCTCGCCTCGGCGCGGGCGTCGCCCCCGACATCTCGCGCGTCGAAAACCAGAACGGCGCGCTCGTTTACAAGCGCCCGATGTACGCGGGCAACGCCATCGGCGTGATGCAGGTCACCACGCCCGTTCAGGTGGTGAGCGTGCGTCAGTCGGAGTTCTCGCCCGCGGCTCCGTCGGGGGGCGCGTCGGCGGTGAGCGCGGTGGCCGCTTCGCCCGCGCCCAACGCGGCGCGCGTGCAGTTCGTGAGCTTCGAAGAGGTGAAGTCGGAGCGCCCCGAGCTCACCGAGGCGCGCACTGTCGTTGCCGGCGGTCGCTCGCTGAAGTCGTCCGAGAACTTCAAGGGCGTGCTCGAGCCCCTGGTGGACGCGTTCGGCGCCGCGATGGGCGCGAGCCGCGCCGCCGTCGACGCGGGCTATGTGCCCAACGACCTCCAGGTCGGTCAGACCGGCAAGGTCGTGGCGCCGCAGCTCTACGTCGCCGTGGGCATCTCGGGCGCCATTCAGCACCTCGCCGGCATGAAGAACAGCAAGGTCATCGTGGCGATCAACAAGGACGCCGAGGCCCCCATCTTTCAGGTGGCCGACTTCGGTCTCGTGGCCGACCTCTTCAAGGCCGTGCCCGAGCTCACCGACGCCGTGAAGCGCGCGCGCGCCGACGGCTGATTCGCAGAGCTCTCCGCGCACAAGCCCTTCTCTGAACAATTCGTAGCGCCCGTCTGGCGACCTCGATATGGTACGCGGCGATGCGTGCCCTCGCGCGCCGCTCCGTGGCCTGTGCCGTGCTCGGCGCCGCGGTGTGCGCGCTCTCAACACCTCTCGCCGCCCAAGATCTCGCGGGCACCTGGCGCGTCACGCGCGACCAGGTTGACGTTACTGTGACCGAGTGGGGCGGCGCATGTGGACCGCGCCCCGAGTCACACCGCAACGGCACGGGCCGCGAGGTCTCGGTGCGCGTCGAGGGCGACCAGCTGGTGGTTTCGGGCGGCCGCACGAACCGCAGCAACCGCTGCTGGAGCGACAATCGCGACGTTTCGCTCGTGAGCGCCACGCATCCGTCGCCCACGCAGTGGGTCGTGGCGTGCAGCACGCCGTCGAGCTTCGCCCTCGCCGAGCGCGGCACGTACACCCTGACGGCTCGCGACGCGACGCACCTCAGCTTTCGCGACGAGACGCGCTACGAGTGGGCGATTCAGGGCTCGAACTGCCGCGCCTCGTCGGTGCTCGTGCGCGAGTACGAGCGCGTCGGTGTCGTCGACGCCGGGCCTCCTCCTCCGCCGCCCCCGCCGCCCCCGCCGCCTCCGCCGCCGTCGCGCTGCGCGACGCCGGGCGCGCCCGTCGCCCTGCAGGTGACGCCCTCGCGCAGGAGCACCACGGCGGGCGAGCGCGTGTGCTTTCGCGCGCGCCTCGTCGACGCGAGCCGCTGCGAGGCGCAGGGCCCCGACGTCACGTGGACGATGCAGCGCACGCAGGGCGACGCCGACGCGACGCTCGATCGCAGTTGCTTCGTTCCTTCGGCGACGAGCGGCACGGGCGAGTTCGAACTCACGGCCACCGCGGGTGCCTTCACGGCGCGGGCGACCGCCGCAGTGGTGACCGCCGACCGCTACCGCGACCTCGTCGCGACGCACCTCGAAGACCCCGACGCGGGCGTCGACACGTCGCTGCCCGCGGGGCCGCGCGTGGGTGCTGTCGCCGTCGCGACGCCGCAGGCCGCGTCGCGCTCGTCGCTCGTCGTGTGGGCCCTCGCGGGGGTTGCTGCGATGCTCGGCGTCGCGGGCGTCGCGCTGTTGACCCGTCGGCGCGCGCGAGCCCGAACGGCGCGCGAGGTTGCCTCGGAGGAGGCGCCGCCCGCCGCACCGCCGCCGGTCGTGCAACGGCCCGTCGCGCCGCAGGCCGTTGCGCAGCCGACCGTAGCGCAGGCGCCTGTCGCGCGGGTGGCGGTGAAGGCCGCGGCGCTGGTCGTGATCCCCGATGCGCGCGCGTGTCCCCGGTGCGGGGCGCGTTACGGGTCTGACATCGCGTTCTGCCCGCAAGATGGCGTTGCGCTCATCGACGCAGCGGGCGCGAGCGCGCCGCGGCCAGCGCCCGCGCCGGCGGTGGTCGTGGCCCCCGTCGCGGAGGCACCGGCGCCCGATCGGGTGTGCCCCACGTGCCGTCGCAGGTATCCGTCGCCGACCGAGTTCTGCGGCGAGGACGGCTCCACGCTCGTGAGTGTGCGTTCGTGATGATGCGAACCCAAGGGTGGGTGCCGTCACCGATCGAAGTTCACAAGCGCGCTGATCCGACGCTTGACCCTCGAAACTGCAAATCTCTAGAATGGCTGCGCCTCGCGGAGCTCACTCCTCCACTGTCGCGCACGCGCGCGACTCCGCGAAGCGCCCCTCCAAAGCGCACGCAACCCGACGCCATCAGGGATGGCGCCACGTTCATCGCCACGGGTGATACGACATGAAGATCGTTTGCCAGAGCTGCTCCGCGACCTACAAGATTGCGGACGACAAGATCCAAGGGAAGAAGGTCTTCAAGATCAAGTGCAAGAAATGCGGAGAGGATATTCTCGTCCGCGGCACGGATGCACCCGCCGAGCAGGTCGAGTCTCCGATGGATCGCCCCAGTGACGACGAGCAGACGCGCGTCGTTTCGACCGAGGGCGGCGAGCCCGTGTGGCACGCGGTGCTCAACGGCGAGCAGCAGGGGCCCTACGCGATCGATCAGCTCCGTGACCTTCTCGCCCAGGGCGCGATCGACACCGAAACGTACGTGTGGCGCGACGGCTTCGAGAACTGGCTCCCGATGCGCGACGTGCCCGAACTCGCAATGCTGACCGTCGCGATGCCCGAGTCGTCGACGGTGATGTCCGCGCCGCCTCCGGGGGGTGACCTCTTCGGCGCAGCGTCGGCCGTCGCCTCGTCGGCCCCGGCGCCCGCGCCCGTTCAGGTTGCTTCGAACGACATGCGCGCGTCGCGCATCGGCGAGGTTGCCAAGGCCCGTCCCAAGGGCGGCGACCTGTTTGCCCCCGAGGCTCGCGAGCAGGAGGCCGCGAAGCCCCTCTTCGCCGCCGAGGAGCCCAAGGCCGCGCCGTCGGGCGAGCAGCTCACCGGGCAGCGCAACGAGAACTCGGTGCTCTTCTCGCTCGCGACGCTCCAGCAGCTCTCGGGCAAGGAGAGCCCGAAGCCCGCGTCGAACGTCAACCCCGACGCGAGCGGCCTGATCGACATCAACAAGCTCGCGGGCGCGCTCAACACCACGAGCGCGAAGAAGTCGAGCGTCGATGACATCATGAGCGTGGGCGCCTCGTCGGGCCTGGCGTCTCCCCTCGCGGCCCCGGTGCTCGCGCCGGTCGCGATGCCCGTCGCGCCCGTCGTCGCAGCGCCCGAGCCCGCGCGTCCGCAAGGCGTGAACAAGACGGTCCTGGT
>CAISKJ010000584.1 GCA_903885885.1 uncultured delta proteobacterium | reverse complement strand
TTTTCAGCACGACGACCAACGTTCGATCGCCAGCTCGCTGCACGAACGCATCGAGCCACGACTCGTGCAGATTGCCTGCCCAAGACCAGCGCGCGATGGCCCCCACGCGGGGGGCGTCGCCCGCGAGGCAGCGCGAGAGGTCGCTCCACGACTCGGCGGCGCGCTGCAGCTCGCGGGCGCGGCGCTCGCGGTCGAAGCGGTCGTTGACGGCCCAGGCGCCCGCGGCGGCGAGGGCGAGGGCCGCGAGCGCGAGGGCCGCGTTGCGCGCGCCGTGGTCGCGCGGGGGGTCGAGCGCGTCGTCGGGGTCACCGTCACGCATGGCGAAGCGAAGGGGAGAGAGGCGTCAGTTGAAGGTGCGCGAGCGGGCGATGGGGGCGGTGCGATACTCGATGAGGCCCGTCGACTGCGTGTCGACGACGTAGAAGCGGTTCACCGAGGGGAGGAAGCGCGCCGCGGTGGGAAAGAACGCGGCGTCGATGCGCGTGGGCTGCCACGCGTTGGTGGTGGCAAACCCGAACTGCGTGTCGCGCGCCGTGGTGCCCGTCACCGGGGGAAACACCTGGAGGCAGAAGTACGGGTTGGCGAACACGGGCGTGGCCGTCAGCGAGACGCTCCCGCTGGGGGCGCCCATGCACGCGCGCCCGGCGAGGCAGCGGCCCCCCGTGCGCGTGGTGACGGGCACGCGCTCGACGAGGCACGCGGCCCCGATGGCCTCGACCGCGGCCTGGCGCACGGGGTCGACCTCGCAGCGCCCGGCGGCGTCGGCGCGCACCGCGGTGAGGTACCCGGCGTTGGCGCCGGTGACCACCCACTGGTTGCGGGCCCGCACCTGCACGCGCGCCGCGAGGGGAAAGCACCGGCGCAGGTTGTCGCGCGCCGTCATGGTGAGCACGTCGAGCACGAGGTGGTCTTGCCAGGCCTCGGTGATGGCGTAGTCGCGCGCGATGGGGTTGGCGGCGTTGCCGAACTCGCGGCGGCACAGCTCGGCGTCGGCCGCGACGGGCGTCGGGTCGCCCACGAGCGTGACGCCGTCGCTCGCGAAGGGGGCCTGCGCGAGGGCGCCGCGGGTGCAGAAGTTCGCCGCGGGGGCGTCGAGGCGCAGGTGCGTCGCGTCGCCCGCGATCTCGGGGAACGACGCGTTGGTGAGGTCGAGCGAGGGGAGCACGCCCTCGTAGGTGAGCGTCCACGCGTCGTTGCGCACGGCGTAGGGGTCGCCCGCGATGAGCGTCGGGTCGCCCACGGCGGGGCTCAGCCCGCCGTCGCGGGGGCCCGTGCAGGTGGGCTCGCCGGGCATCACCATCACGTCGGGCCCGAAGATGCCCGCGTCGGGGTCGGACACCACGCGCGGCACCGGCAGCAGCGAGTTGCTCGGCGTGAGGCGCGGCGCCAGCTCGATGCCGAAGTTGGTCACGCCCGCGTCGGCGCCGGTGGCGCAGGGCGCCGTGTCGGCCGCCGCGCGCTCGCGGAGGCACCCGATGGCGGGCGTCGACGGGCTCTCGCTGGTCTGTACGCGCTGGGTGTTGCGCACGAGCGTCGAGAGCACGGGCGCCGCCGCGACGCTCGCGCCCGCCGCGGGCACGGCCGAGGTGGTGGCGCGCGGCGCGTGGCGCACGAAGCGGTAGCCCTGCGCGCTGTCGATGACGTTGGGCGTGCCGGCGCGGGCGGGGGCGTCGTAGTCGTCGACGTCGATCACCGAGAAGCTGCCGTCGCGCGCGACCGCGCCCACGAACACGCCGTGGAGAAAGCCCGGCCCGAGCTGGTCGGTGCCCCGGCAACCGCTGTTGGTGCTGCGGCACGCGTCGGGCACGGGGATCTCGCCGGTGGCCGTGGGGCCCTGGTACTCGGCGGTGTTGATGGGCACGAGCGCGATGGCGGGCGACGTGAGGGCCACGCGATCGGCCGCGAGCGAGGGGTCGAGCTGGCGGCGCTCGGGGTTGGGCACGGGCAGCAGGTTGGGCGCCACCCGCGCGCCGCGCGTGAGGTCGTACACGTACACGGCGCCCGTGGCGGCGTGGGCGGCGTAGAGGTACTTCGCGCGGCCGTAGTGGTCGGGGTCGACGGACTCGCCGTCGCACGTGAGGCGCCGCGCCCAGCCCGTGACGGCCAGCGAGCGCGTGGGCACGCCGAGGTCGACGCGGCCCGTCTCGCGGAGGGGAGCGCCCTCGAGCACGTGCACGAAGGTGGTGCGGTCGTCGGCCACGTAGACCCGGTGCGACTCGCCGTCGACGGTGATGGCCGACGGGTGCGACACGCCCGGGAGCGGGCCCGCGTCGCCCGCGTCGACGGAGGCGTCGAGGCCGCCGTCGACGGAGGCGTCGGCGTCGGAGGGCGCGCCGATGGGGGTGAGCCCGAGGTCGATGGGGGCCGCGGGGTCGGTCACGTCGAAGACGGCGACGGCGGCGCGGTCGGGCACCGTGGCGTAGAGGAGCGTGCGGGCGCCCACGGTGTCGAGCGCGAGGTCGCGGGGCGCGCTGTTCATCGGGAGGCGCGCCGCGCCGCGCACGATCTCGCGGCCGGCGTCGCTCGCGCGGCGGGGGTTGTACAGAATGGTCGACGCGTCGATGCGCTGCACCGACCGGTCGCTGGTACTGGCGACCCAGATCGAGCTGGGCGTACCGGCGGGGCGCACGTCGGCGACGAGCGCCGTCGGCAGGCCGCCCACGGGGATGAACGAGAAGCCCGGATACTCAGGGCTGTTGTCGATGAGCGAGGTGCCCGACGCGGCCGCGAGGTCGACCACGGCGAGCTCGCCGCGCTCGCTCTGCGACACGACGGCGTAGAGGTGGCGGTAGGCCACGAGGGCGCCCGTGGCGGGGTCGCGCACGTCGCTGGTCGAGGTGTTGTCGCTGCTGTTGAGCCCGCACTGCGAGAGGCTCAGCGGGGTGACGCGGCCGTCGCCGGTCTGCAGGCACACGAAGGCCACGTCGTTGGCGCGGCTGAGGTTGTACGTGGTGTTCACCACGGTGGCCGTCGAGCACGAGAGCGCGAAGGTCGAGAGTACGAGGAGGGGGCGCCTGGTCACGGAGTGCTCCGGCCCGTGCGCCCGAAGGTGAGCACGCGGTGGTTGAACATCGCGTTGGCCGCGCCCGGGGTGCTGGGGCACACGGTGCCGACCCGCACGTGGGGGCACACGTCGATGATTTCGACCGTCGAGTCGAGGAAGTCGACCACGTAGAGGAGACCTTCGCGGGCGTCGTGCACCACGTTGTGGGGGCCGCGGTTGGTGGCGATCTGATCGACCACGCGGTGCTCGGAGGGGTCGACGACGTAGACCCAGCGGGTGTCGTACGACACGGTGTACACGTACGTGCGACCGAGGGCCGGGAGCCACACGGCGGCGGCGCGCGAGGGGCCTGCGGGCAGCGGGATGGCGTCGGTGACCGACGGCACCGCCGGGTTGCTGATGTCGACGGTGAGCAGCGCCTCGGGGCTGCGGCTCACGACGTAGGCCGTGCGGGCGCTGGCGCCGGGCTGCGGGTCGAGCACGATGGTGCGGTTGTTGGTGCCGGTGTTGAGCCCGCGCACCGGGGCCGTGGCCGCGCGGTAGAGAAACTGCCGACGGTCGTCGACGGCTGCGGTGCCCGGGTACACCTGGAGCAGCGTGAAGGCCGCCTCGGTGCGGCTCGTGGCGAGCCACGTGCTGCGGTCGGCGGGGTTCGCCCGGGGCAGGAGCGCCAGCGAGCAGAGGCCCGTGACGGTGCCGCCCAGGG
>CAISKJ010000583.1 GCA_903885885.1 uncultured delta proteobacterium | reverse complement strand
GGGGCCGCTCGCCCGCGACGGGAGCTCGCGCGCGACAGGCAACGGAGGCGTCGCCGGCGTCGCGAGCGAGGGCACCGTAACGCCCGCGAGCGAGGGCGGAGAGCGCGTGTCGGAGGCGTCGGCTGGAGCGCCGCGAACGAGCGTCGCGGTGCGCTCCGAAGGTGCGGGAGACAGGGGCGGCGCGAGCGCGATCGCGTCGGTGGTGTTGCGTCGCGCGAGGCGCGGCCCCCACACGGCGCTCACCGATGCGCTCGCGAAGGGAAGGAGCGCGCGCGCCATGGCCGACACCGATTCGAAGCGGTCGGCCGCGCGCGTCGCCATCGCGCGCAGCACCACGGCTTCGAAGTCCACGGGCAGCGAGGGGAGCACCGCGCGGGGAGGCCGAAAGCTCCCGTGCACGATGGCGCTGAGGAGCTCGAAGAGGCTGTCGCGCGCGCCCACCTCGGCGAAGGGGTGACGCCCCACCGCGGCGACGTAGAGCACCACGCCGAGGGAGTACTGGTCGGCGCGGGCGTCGACGTCTTTCGAGTTCTGCGCCTGCTCGGGCGACATGTAGAGCGTCGTCCCCATCATCGTGTTCGTCGCGGTCAGGGCCTGCTCGGTGCCGAGGTCGACCACCTTCGAGATGCCGAAATCCAGGAGCTTCGGCTCGATGTCGCGGTGCCGCGTGTTCGCCAGGTAGATGTTCTCGGGCTTGATGTCTCGGTGAACGATGCCCACCTCGTGCGCCGCGGCCACCGCGTCGAGCAGCGGGATCATCACGTCGACCAGGCGCGCGACGGGCCACGCGCGATCGCGCGCGAGGGCGTCGGCGAGGTCCTCTCCTTCGAGGCGCTCCATCGCGAGGAAGGGCACCTCGTCGATCATGCCCACGTCGGAGATGGCCACGACGTTCGGGTGATCGAGCCGCGCGACGGCCTGCGCCTCGCGAAAGAACCGCGCGCGCCACATCGGGTCGCGCGCCCCGTCGGGGTGCAGCGTCTTGATCGCCACGCGGCGGTTCAGGTCCGCGTGCGTGGCCTCGTAGACCGCGCCCATGCCTCCGACGCCGAGCAGGCGCCCGATCACGTAGCGGCCGAAGTGCGTGCCCGGAGTAAGTGTCTCGTTCGACTGGCTCATGCGTGTCACGACCGACCCGCGCGGGTTGGAGTCGGCTCGTTGCGACGCATAGCAATTGTCGGACTCAGCGCAATACGCCTCATTGCAAGTGTGTTTCGTGCGATGCGCGCGAGTCCCCCGATCTCGCCCGCGCGCTGCCTCAGGGGCCGTGAGATTCAAGAAGGCACACGCGGCACGGCTCGTTTTGGGTCGTGGGACACCCGTTCGCGGGCGCGATGGTCGCGTTGCGGGGCACCGTCTCCCTTCGGTGCGTGCCGCGTCATCCCCGCGGTCGCCGCGTGTCGAAGTTTTGTCGGAGAGGTCCGATGAGGGCGTCGCGCCGATCGCCCGCGCGCTACGTCGCCGCCTCGGCGAAGGCCTGCACCAGCCGCGGATGCACGAAGTCGATGAACGCCCGCGTGCGCGGCGGCAGATGGCGCCCGCCGACGTGGAGAATGTGCACCGGCGTCGGCGGCGGCGCGTACGCGTCGAGCACGCTCACGAGGCGCCCCGCGCGAAGCGACCCGTGGGCCACCCCGATCGGCAGGCGCGTGATGCCGAGGCCGCGCTCGGCGGCCCGGCGCAGCACCACGAAGTCGTCGCTGACGAGGCGACCGCTGACGGGCACCTCGACGGCGCGCTTGCCCTTGCCGAAGGGCCACGTCGTGCGCGCCACGGCGCCCGCCTTCGTGAAGCGCAGGCACGCGTGCGACGAGAGCTCGGACGGCCGCGCGGGCGCGCCGTGGCGCGCGAGGTAGGCGGGGCTCGCGACCACCCGGTAGGCCGACACGCCGATGAGCTTCGCGATCAGCGACGAGTCGGGCAGCGAGCCGGCGCCGATGGCGACGTCGAAGCGCTCGGCCACGAGGTCGACGGGGCGGTCGGTGAGGTGCACCATCACCTCGAGCGACGGATAGGCCTCGAGGAAGTCGGCCACGATCGTCGCGAGAAACCGCTCGCCGAGCGGCACCGTCGTCGTCACCCGGAGCTTGCCGCGCGGCTCGCGCTGCAGCTCCGTCACGGCGGCCTCGGCCGCGTCGAGGCGCGCGATGGCCCCGTCGGCCTCCTCGATGAACGCCGCGCCCGCGTCGGTGAGCGCGAGCGTCCGCGTCGTGCGCTGCAGGAGCTGCGCGCCGAGCTGCTCCTCGAGCTCCGCGACCTTGCGGCTCACGGTGGTCTTCGGCATGCCGAGCGCGCGCGCCGCGCCGCGGAAGCTACCCTCTTGCACCACGCGCACGAGCACCCGCGCCGCGTTGAGATCGAACTGGCCCATCGTTGGGACAGTCTATCCCGATCGCCCACGCTTGTCCTGACCCGATCTCGAGCGCACGGTGCGTCGGCTCCGTTCACCGAACCACTCCCAAAGGACCCCGTGAAACTCCTGACCTCGACCCGACTGGGCAAGCTGCATCCCCGCAACCGCGTTGTCATGGCGCCCATGACCCGCAGCCGCGCCGACGCCGCGGGCGTGGTCGGCGAGGCGACGGTTCGCTACTACGTCCAGCGCGCGACGGCGGGGCTCATCATCACCGAGGCGACGAACGTGTCGGCCGACGCGGTGGGCTCGCCGTTGACCCCGGGCATCTGGAGCGACGCGCAGGTCGAGGCGTGGAAGAAGGTCACGAGCGCCGTGCACGCCGAGGGCGGCACGATCGTGATGCAGCTCTGGCACACCGGTCGGGTAGGGCACTCCGAGGTGCGCGGCGGGCGCCTCCCGGTGGCGCCGTCGGCGGTGGCCATCCAGGGGCAGAAGCACTTCACCGCAACGGGCCCGAAGGACTACGAGGTGCCCCGCGCGCTCACCACCGACGAGGTGCGCGCCACCGTCGACGACTTCGAGCACGGCGCCCGCAACGCCCGGGCTGCGGGCTTCGACGGCGTCGAACTCCACGGCGCCTTCGGCTACCTGCCGCACCAGTTTCTCGTCGACGCGTCCAACCAGCGCACCGACGCGTACGGCGGCAGCGTCGAGAACCGCGCGCGCTTCGTGCTCGAGGTGATGGCGCGCCTCGTCGGCGTCTGGGGCGAAGGCCGCGTGGGCATCCGCCTGTCGCCGACGCTCGCCTACAACGGCATGGTCGACTCGGACCCGCTCGCGACCTTCTCGTACCTCATCGCGCAGCTCAACGCCCTGCCGCTCGCGTACCTCCACCTCATGCGCGCGACGCCCGACGCCGCGCGCTTTCCCACGTGGCCGCGCGACACCATCGCCACCTTCGGCCCGCTCTTTCGCGGGCCGCTCCTCGTCAACGGCGGCTACGACCGCGACTCGGCCGAGGCGGCCCTCGAGGCCGGGCACGCCGAGGCCGTCTCCTTCGGGGCGCCCTTCGTGTCGAACCCCGACCTCGTCCACCGCTTCGAAGTGGGTGCGCCCCTCGCCGCGGGCGACCGGAGCACGTTCTACGGCGGCGGCGAGAAGGGCTACGTCGACTATCCCGCGCTGCGCGACCCCGCGCCGCCCGTGGCCAAGGGCTACTGGCTCGTGCTGGCCACCGTCACCGACCCGGCGCGCTTCGGGCAGTACACCGCCGTCGCGGGGCCGACCCTCGCGTCGTACGGCGGTCGCGTGCTCGCGCGCGGCGACGTCGCCGAGGTCGTCGAGGGCGCCGTGCCGCGACGCCCGTACTTCGTTGAGTTTCCGAGCTACGCCGCGGCGCGCGCGTGCTTCGAATCCGCGGCCTACCAGGGCGCCATCGCGCTGCGCGCGGGGGCGGCGCACTTCGACATCGTCGTGGTCGAGGGCATGGCCCCGGTGCGCTGAGCGACCCGACGAACGGGCCACGGGCGTGCGCGTCGTTCGCGCGGCTTCGCGCCGCGAGGCGGAGGCCATCGCCCAGGACGATCCCTCGCACCCCGCGGCCTGGCACGCGGCCTCGTCGAGTCGATCGTCGATCGCAAGCGGCATCGCCGTCGATTCGTCGCCACGGCCGGCGTTGCGCTACGGGTTGACGAAGGCCGAGCGCGCGACGATCGCCACGGCGGCGCTGAGGTGCTGGCACGCGCCGCTCTCGTCGGGCGCGAGGTCGGCCGTGAGTCGCATCGTGGTGCGAATCACGTCGCGCACCGGCGGATCGATGCCGAAGCGCTCGGTCTCGGCGCCGAACTCGCGCACCGACACGCCGCCGCCGAGAATGCCCTCGGCGTTGCCGTCTGCGAGCAGGCGAATGCGCGCGCGGGCGCTGTAGAAGTTGAGCACGAAGCGCGCGTCGAGCACCGCGACGGGGAGCGGGATGCGCGTCGGGGCGACGGTGAGCAGGCCGTCGGTGACGCGTCCGCGCGCGCGGGTCACGGGCTCGGCGCGGGTGAGGTCGAAGGTCTGGCCCGGGTCGAGGAGGTTGTCGGCGCCGACGAGCGGCGCGCCCTGAACGCGTCGCACCACGAGCGTCACGTCGGGGTCGTTGCAGCGGTCGTCGAGGTCTTCGAGCGTGAGCGCCACGAGCAGCTGGCCGTTGTTGATCGCGCCCTGAATGAGCCCGTCGAGCGCGCCGCCGGTGAGCTGATCCACGGCGGGGAGCAGGCGCGCGAGCTGGTTGTCGACGCCGCGGCGTCCGTCGGGCGCGATGAAGTCAGGACGCCCACACCCCACGGCGTCACCCACGGTCGAGTCGTGGTCGTCGAGGTCGAGGCCGTCGGAAACCCCGTCGCGCATGGGGTCTCCGCGCACGAAGCCGAGGCGGGCGATGACGAGCGTGGCCTCGCGTTTGACCACCGGGCAACGCTGCGGCTCCGGCGGCGGCGCGTCGTCGCCGCACCCGGCGAGGGCCGCGCAGAGGGCGAGGCGCGCGACACCCGATGACGTCGAAGCAACGCGGTCGAAGCGCACCACCATGCGCCCGAGAGAGCCCCGCCCGCGTGGCGAGCGTCAAGCGAGAAGCTCCTGGCCCTTCGGTGCCTCGACTGCCCCGCCCCTCGACGGACGCGCTCGCGCGAACCTCATCCCCTCAACGCACCGGAACGCGCACGCCGCTGCGATGGACGCGCGCTACCTGGCGCTGCTGACCGGAGCCCGACGGCGGGCGGTCGATCGTCGCGACGATCGCGTGGCGCAGCGCGCTCCCGCCGCCACCGCGCCGCAGCGATGTCTCCGATGCATCGACCACGCGGCACGTCGATTCGATCTCCCGATGGCGGTGGCGCGCGACCCGCGGCGCGGGCCCGTCGGCTACTGCGCCGACACCAGCGCGTCGGCTTGCACGCGCAGCGCGCGGGTGCCCACGCGGATGACGCCGCCCTCGACGCGAAACGGGGTGAGCCCGGCGACCGCGCCGAAGGGGCTGGCGAGGGGGCCTCGGGGGGCCTGCGTCGAGCGCTGAAACGCGTAGTGACCCAGCAGCGTGCCGTCGGCGTCGACGACGAAGGAGATCGTCTCCGGCGGGCACAGCCGCGCCTGGTCGTCTTCGCCGCAGGGCTTGACCCGCGCGGTGACGGCGAGCACGGCGCCGGGCACGAGCCATTGCCCCGCGACGGCCTCCATCTGCGCCTCGCTGTGCCCCGTGGAGCACTGCGTGTAGCGGGTCGCGCCCGCGGCGGTGCGGGCGACGATCGCGTAGCTCCCGTCGCGGTAGACGCCGGTCTGCGCGTCGACCGCGCTCCACGCGGCGGGGTTGGGAAACGCCGGGACCCCGCGCGGAAGCTCGGCGATCACCCGACACACGCCGCCCCCGGCGCTGCGGAGGCGGGCGCGCACGGCCCCGAGGCACTGGTGCACCGCGGGCACGTCGCTGCGGGCGAGCACGCTCAGGGCCGCGACCTCGGCGTCTTCGAGGGCGCCGTTGTCGAGCCCATCGGCGCACTGCGCGCCGCTCCAGATCTGCCGCGCGAGTTCGAACGACGCCGGCTCGTAGCCCTGCCACGCGCTCGCCGGGAGCCGCAGCGCGATCGAGAACGCGTCGCCCAGGCGGGCCCAGGCCCCGCGGCGGTCGCCCTGCCCCTGCAGCGTCCACGCGAGGGTCTCGGTGCAGCGCATGCGCGCGCGGCGGGCGGGCACGGTGTCGAGGTCGCGGAGCGCACGCAGGCCCTCTTCGAGGAGCGCGCGGGCTGCGGCGTGAGCGTCGCCGTGCTGGGCCGCGTCGCCGCGGGTGCAGAGCGCCGTCGCGCGTTGCACGGGGTTCGCGCCGCGCGTCGTCGCGGGCTGCGCGTCGGCGGTCGAGGCGAAGAGCCCGCCCGCGGCCAGGGTGATCACAAGCATCGAAGGTTTCGACATGACGTTTCTCCCCGCGGCACCGGTCGGCGCATGCGCCGTAGCGCGCGGCGCTGGCCTGCGCGGGCGGCATCCACCGACGGCTCAGGCGAACACGAGCGAGCGACGAAGAGGCATCGGGGGCCACAGGCCCTTCACGGAGCGCGGCCCCCGTCGTACACGCCCGCGTCTCTGGCGGCGCGCGGGCGCCTCCCGCGCACGATGTAGCGGTATCGCGCGACGAGCTCGACGGGCTGCGCCCTGGGGCGAAACCGGGCGTGGCTGAAGCCTTCCGTGAGGCACCGCTGGATTCCATCGGGCGCGCCCTCCGCCGTCACCCCTGCCACCGATCCGTCGCGCGTCACGGTGAAGCGCACGGGGAGGGTGAAGGGGTCTACATCGGGCGCTCGTTCGAGGCAGCGGAGCGTCCAGCCGCCCGCCACGGCGAGCCACGTCCTCGCCTCCGGAAGGGGGACGCCCGCGAGGTTCGCAGGGTCGTCGAAGCGACCCTCGGTGGGTGACGTACTGATCGACCCGGCGCCCTCACCGTGCACGAAGGCGGGCTGCGAGGTCGCGGCGGCCCCGGCCAACAGGTCGTGAATGTCCGCGCCATCGTCGGCGGCCGCGCC
>CAISKJ010000582.1 GCA_903885885.1 uncultured delta proteobacterium | reverse complement strand
GCGGCCGCGTTGGTGGGCACGAGGGGCTCACCGCGGTCGAGCACGACTTCGAACCACCCGGTGGGCGTCACGAGCGCCGCGCCCGCGCCCGACGGAACGAGCGCGAGCCACGTGTTGCGCGCCGCGCTCTCGCCCACGGTGTACGAGAACCACCGCGCGCCGTCGTAGTAGCCGAGCACCTCGCCGCCGGTGCCCTGAAACAGCGCCCAGAGCTTGCCGCCCGCGAGGGGGACGACGTCGCGCACGAGCGTCTCGGGGGCGCCGGCGTTGAGGCCGTGCTCGTCGAGCGCGCTGAAGTCGGCGGCGAGCAGCAGCACGCCCTGGTTGGCCGTGCCCACCACCACCTGGTCGCCCGACTTCACGAGCGCGGTGACCTGATAGCGGTCGGTGAGCTTGAACCACGTGGTGCCGTCGAAGCGCGCGAGGCCGCGGTCGCCGCCGAGGAGCGCGCCCCCGTTGGGCAGCGACACGATCGCCGTCGGCTTGCCCACGTCGGGCTGCGCGGGGCCCGCGGGCGCCCACGCGGCCTCGCCCTGACGACGCACCACGCCCGAGCGCGTGGCGGCCCAGAGGGTGGCGCCGTCGTCCGTCGCGGCCACGGCGAGCACGGCGTCGTCGGGGAGGCCGTCGTGGTGCGTGATGCGCGTGGGCGTGCCGCCGCCGGTGGGGTACTTCACGATGCCGCGGTAGGTGGCGACGAAGAGATTCTGGTCCGAGGCGGCGACGTCGGTGATGAGGTCGCTGTCGGTGAACACGCGCACGGGCCCCTGCGCGGCTCCGCCCTGCGGGTTGTTGACCGACGTCTGCGTCGACGAGCAGGAGAGCGGCGCGACGAGCGCGAGCGCGCCCAGGAACCGTGCGGTGCGAGCGAACATGAGATCTTCCTCCAGGTGCCTGACGGGGCGAAACGGCGCAGAGTGTTTCAACGCCCCCCCGAGCGCTGTCAACGACCTTCGCACCGCCCTCCCACCCCGTGCCAGCCCTCAGTCGATGCGACGGTAGGCAGCCGACGTCACGATGGCCCGCACGAGGGCGCGGTAGCTGCGCCCGTGGGCCTCGAAATCGCGCACCAGAATGGGCAGCACGGTCTGGTCTTCGGTCACGCTGAGGGGGCGGCCCACGAGCCTCGTCCACGCGGTGCGCGCGACGCAGCTCTGCACGGCCCAACTGCGTACACCCGCCGAGGCGAGCGCGCGGGGCCCCTCGGCGATGCAGCGCAGGTCTTCGGACGAGCGGTAGAGGTACGATTGCATCGTTCCTCGCGAGGGCGGGTCGTCGGTGGGGAGCGTCGCGGTGACGTAGTGCCTGCACCGCGACGGGCAGCTCGGTCCCACACACACGCTACACAGCGAATCGACCACGGGGTACCGCTCGGGCGAGAGGTACGTCGCCCCGCGCTCGGCCCAGCGCCCCCAGGCGGCGCCCATGGGTTCGAGAATGGCGTGGCAGTAGCTGCACCCGCAGCGGTGCGCGAGGTCGAGGTCGCGCGCGCAGGGCGCGTCGGGCGCGATGGGAGGCATCGCGGGCGGCGTAAACGACTGACAGAAGAACATCGTGCGAAGGTGGTTGGCCCGCG
>CAISKJ010000581.1 GCA_903885885.1 uncultured delta proteobacterium | reverse complement strand
GCGCGCGTGGCGCGCGTGGCTCACCCCCGGGGCGGAGATCCCCGAAGAGCACCGCGAGCGCGCCCGGCAGATCGCCGCGCTGCTCGTCTTCGACTGGCTCATGGCCAACACCGACCGCTGGAACTGCTGCAACATCCCCCTCGACGAGCGCGGCGACCTCGTCTACCGCGACAACGACGCGGGCTGGTCGCCGCCGTTGATGAACCACGTCAACACCCCCAACAACGTGCAGCGCCTGCCGCGCTCGCTGTGGGCGCGCGTGCGCGCGGTCGACGGGGCGGCCCTGCGCGCCGAGGTCGAGCGCGACCCGATGCGCGCCGAGGGGCTCATCGGGCGGAGCGAGTGCGCGGGCTACGATCGCCGCCGCGCGCGGCTCATCGCGCACGTCGAGGGCCTCGTGCGACGCCACGGCGAGGGCGCCGTGCTCGCGTGGCAGTGAATCCACGTAGGGCCCGTGTTCACACCCCGACGGCGCCGAATCGTCACCGAGTTTGCTGAGCAGGGCGAAAACCCTCGTCTTCGCTTGCCACGAAGCGCGGGGTTTTCTACGGTCGACGGGCTGTGAGCAGAACCGACGAATCTGAAGGCGGACCGCGCGCTGGCGCGATCGAGACACTGCCCGTACTGCCCCTCCGCAACGCGGTGCTCTTCCCCGCCGCGGTGGTGCCCATCAACGTGGGCCGCGCGCGCTCCGTGCGGCTCGTCGAGGAGCTCGCGCACACCGAGGTGCGCCTCATCGCCGTGGTCACGCAGCGCACGCCCGAGACCGAAGACCCCGCCGAGGGCGACCTCTACGCCGTGGGCACCGTCGCCCGCATCGTGAAGGTCATCAAGCTCGGCGCTTCGAACTACTCGGTGCTCTTGCAAGGCATCGCGCGGATGAACCTCGTGGGGCTCGTCAACGAGGGCCCGTACCTTCGCGCGAAGGTGCAGCGCATCCAGGAGCCGCTCACGCGCACCCCCGAGGTCGAGCGCAGCGCCCGCGAGCTGCGCGACCTCGCGCGCGCCCTCGGCGAGTTCTCGCCGCCGGTGCCCAAGGAGCTCACGCAGGTGGCCGAGAACGCCGCCGATCCGGGCGCCCTCGCCGACCTGTGCACGCTTCATCTGCCGTCGCCGCCCGTGACGCCGGCC
Organism: uncultured delta proteobacterium; assembly: GCA_903885885.1. GTDB lineage: Bacteria > Myxococcota_A > Polyangia > Polyangiales > CAISKJ01. Next base: position 2,211 of record CAISKJ010000581.1, on the reverse strand, counting down.
GACCGGCAGCAGGTGCTCGAGGCCGTCGAGCTCACCGAGCGCCTGCGCCTCGCGCACCACCTCGCGCGCCGCGTCCACGAGGTGCACCGCGTCCGCAAAGAGATCCAGTCGATGGTGTCGGGCGAGATGGGTCGCAGCGAGCGCGAAGAGATCCTCCGCGCGCAGCTCAAGACCATCAAAGAAGAGCTCGGCGAGACCGACGAGAGCGAGGAGGAGCTCGACCAGCTCCGCGAGCGCATCGCCAAGGCGCGCCTCCCCGAAGACGCTTCGAAGATCGCGCGGCGCCAGCTCGGGCGCCTCCGCGCGATGCAGAGCCACTCGGCCGAGTACCAGGTCACGCGGCAGTACATCGAGTGGCTGGTCGACATCCCCTGGCACCGTCAAACCGAAGACCGCTTCGACGTCGAGGCCGTGCGCCGCGCCCTCGACGAAGACCACTTCGGGCTCAAGAAGCCCAAGAAGCGCATCCTCGAGTACGTGGCCGTGCGCAAGCTCCGGAAGGACCGCCGCGGCCCCATCCTCTGCTTCGTGGGCCCGCCCGGCGTGGGCAAGACGTCGCTCGCGAAGTCCATCTCGCGCGCCATCGGGCGCCAGATGGTGCGCATCTCGCTCGGCGGCGTGCGCGACGAGGCCGAGATCCGCGGGCACCGGCGCACCTACGTGGGCGCGCTCCCCGGGCGCATCGTGCAGGCGATGAAGAAGGCCGGCACCACCAACCCGATCATCATCCTCGACGAGGTCGACAAGCTCGGCGCCGACGTGCGCGGCGACCCCGCGTCGGCCCTCCTCGAGGTGCTCGACCCCGATCAGAACGACACCTTCGTCGACCACTACATCGACGTGCCCTACGACGTGTCGCACGTGATGTTCATCTGCACGGCGAACAACAAGGACACGATCCCCGCGCCGCTCCTCGACCGCATGGAGGTCATCGAAATCGCGGGCTACACGCGCGTCGAGAAGCTCCACATCGCGCGCGAGTACATTGGTCCCAAGGCCCTCGAGGAGCATGGTCTTACCACCGAGCGCCTCGACTGGACCGACTCGGGCTACAGCGCCCTCATCGAGAGCTACACGCGCGAGGCCGGCGTGCGCAACCTCACGCGCGAGGTCGCCGCGGTGTGCCGCGCCGTGGCGGTGCGCGTCGCCGCGGGCGAGGCCGTGAGCGAGAAGGGCGACGAGGCCTTCGTCACGAAGGTGCTCGGCCCCCCGAAGTATCAAGACGAATCGGCGGAGCGCGCGCCCACCGTCGGCGTGGTCGCGGGCATGGCGTGGACGCCCGTCGGCGGGGTGATCCTCTTCGTCGAGGCGTCGCGCTTTCCGGGCAAGGGCAACATCACGATCACGGGCCAGCTCGGCAACGTGATGAAGGAGTCGGCGGCGGCGTCGCTCTCGTGGGTGCGCACGCACGCGAAGGATCTCGGCATCGACCCCGAGTTTCTGAACAAGAGCGACCTCCACGTGCACGTGCCGCAGGGCGGTACGCCCAAAGACGGCCCGAGCGCCGGCGTGGCCATCGTGACGGCCATCGTGTCGCTCCTCACGCACCGCCCGGTGCGCAGCGACGTGTCGATGACCGGCGAGATCACCCTCCGCGGCGTGGTGCTGCCCATCGGCGGCGTCAAAGAGAAGGTGCTCGCGGCGCACCGCGCGGGCATCAAGCACGTGCTCCTCCCGGCGCGCAACGCCAAGGACATCGAAGAGATCCCCGAGGAGGTTCGCGCCGAGCTCCGCATCGACACGGTGAAGCGCATCGACGAGGTGCTCGCGTACGCCCTCCTCGAGCAGCGGATCACCCCGTCGGTGCCCCCGCCGCCGCCCGACGCCGACGAGCTCGCCGAAATCGACACGTGAACGCCCTCCGCGCGCTGCTCGCGACGCGTCGCGCGCGGTTCGGCGTGGCGCTCGCGACCCTCCTCTCCGTAGGACTCTGGTCCAACACCGTCACCGATCACATCGGCTACCCGTCGGCCCTCATCGCGGCGCTCGTCGCCAGCGCGCTCGGGGCCCTCGCGGGGGCCGGGCTCGCCGTCTCGCTGCGCGCGCGCGGCGACGAGGTGCCCGCCTCGCACGCGGTCTTCGCGGCGGCGCTGTACCCCGCCGCGCTCGTCGGGCTCATGGCCGTCGTGGTGCTCGCGCACGCCGCCTTCGCGCCCGCGTGCGGGCCGTCGCAAGGCGCGGTCTACTGGCTCCTCGTGGCGCTCCCCGGGG
>CAISKJ010000580.1 GCA_903885885.1 uncultured delta proteobacterium | reverse complement strand
CGATCTGCCATGATGGCCACCTCGTCGCCCGTCGACGACGTCAACGTGGCCTTCACCGGCCTCGGCGACCGCGCGCGGGTCACCCGCATGCGCGCCGACCTCGCCGCCGCTGCCCTCGACCGCGACCTCGAGCTCGCGGCCAGCGACGGCGGCGAGCGGCAGCGCTTCTACCAGTTCGGCGTCGAGCGCAACCGCCCCACCTACGCGGCCTGTCCGTGGCCCGACAGCGTGCCCACGCCCGCCGCGGCCGAGGGCATCCACTGCTCGGTGTCGCGCGTCTCCGACCGCGGCCTGTGGGGCAGCGTGCTCGCCGCCGGCGTCGCCCTCGCCACCTTCGCGTCGCGCCGCCGTCGCCGCTGAGCTCGGCCCCTACAAGCACCCGCCGCAGGTGGAGCAGCACGACGTACACGCGGTGCTCCACTGGCAGCTCGGCAGGCACCACTGGAGCCCGCAGCGGCACGCGCTGCACGCGCGGCTGTTGCGCCCCGCGCGGTACTCGCACCCGTTGCCCGCGCGGAGCGCGCAGCCGCCCCACTGACAGTTCGAGCCGCACACCTGCTGCGAGCACGCGTCGCACGCGCCCTGCTGCGTAGCGCCCTGCGCGCACGGGCCCTGACCCGTGCACGCGCCCCACGCGCATCCCGCGGTGCAGGTCTGCGTGCCGCAGTTGCCGCACGCGCGCGTGGCGCCCGGGGTGCACACGCCGCCCGTCGCGCTGCACGCCCCCCACGCGCACGTGTCGGAGCACGTCTGCGTGCCGCAGCCGTTGCAGGTGCGCGTGGCCGCGGCCATGCACTCGCCCTCCGACGCGCAGGTGCCCCAACGGCAGTCGTCGAGGCACCGCTGCACGCCGCAGCGTCCGCACGATTGAACGAAGCCCGGCACGCACTCGCCCGTGCAGCGCGCGTCGTCGGGGGCCACGGCGTCGAGGCCCGGCGCGTCGTCGGCGTCGAGCTCCGCGGCGTCGTCGTCGGGCGCGTCGCCGAGGTCGTCGACGGGGGCGTCGTCGAGGCCGTCGACGGTGACGGCGTCGCGGCGCGCCCGGTCGGCGAGGGAGCCGTCGTCGGGGTTGGCGCCGCCGAGGGTCTCGCCGATGGCGCAGCCGCCGAGCGCCATCGCGACGGCGAGCGCTGCGCTTCGGTAGAGGGTAGACGCCATGCGGGCGCGAGAGCCTAACAGGTGCCGCGCGGGCATGGAAAAGTCGTGCATTTCGAGGGCGAGAGAACAATTCTCCCGGCCGCGCCGTCGACACGCGATGGCCGATTGCGGCCGCGGATCGTGCGGTATAGTGCCGCCGCAAACCCTACGAGAAGGTCCCATGCGAAAGCTCGCTCTCATCGCCCTGGCAACGTTCACGACCTCGGTCTTCGCGGTCTCGGGGCTCACGCAGCCGCGCCGCCCGCCGACGCGGCGTCCCCCCGCAGCGGCCCGCGCGCAAGAGGTCCCCCTCTCCGATCGCATCGCGGGCGAGCTCGGGGCGATCCACTGGGGCATGAACCACGAGCAGGTGTTCGAGGCCTTTCGGCAGCAGATTCGCGCGAGCTACGCGCCGCGCATGAAGAACCTCGGGCAGGTCGAGCAGTATCGCCTCAACGACGAGCGGCAGCGCGAGATCCGCAACCTCGAGCGCACCTACGTGGTGTTCGACGGCACGCAGGATCACCGCCAGTGGGACTCGTCGTTTATCGGCAGCGAGTACACGCACAACAACAACGAGTCGATGTTTGTGTACCAGGATGCGCGCGGCAACCGCGAGTTCTTCCTGTTCATCAACGACCGGCTGTGGAAGCGCGTGCAGGCCCGCAACACCAACGGCGCGCACATCAACTTCGACGACTTCGCCACGCAGCTCGAGGCCCTCTTCGGCCCCGGCCGTCGGGTGATGGCCGGCACGCGCCTCGAGACCGTCGAGTGGCGCGACCCCACCACGCGCCTGCACCTGCTCGATCAGACCACCTTCTTCAGCGCCTTCTGTCTCATCTACGAGGAGCAGGCGACCTTCGCGCAGCTCGCCACGCTGCGCGTCAACGCGCCCACCAAGGTGATGCGCCGCTCGGCCGTCACGCTCGACCTGTCGCAGCCCAACACCGGGGCCGTCACGGGCGACAACTCGGGCAACATCGCCGATCGCATCACGGGCAAGATCCGCGTGGTCGAGAACGTCGACGCGGGCACCGCGGCCGCTGCGAGCGCCACTGCGGCGGGCGCCGCGCGACGCCCCGCGGGCGCGACCCCGACCACGCCCGCCGCCACCACACCGGCCGACGACCCGCTCGGCCTCG